>OMTP01000253.1 GCA_900313955.1 uncultured Lachnospiraceae bacterium
AAGCGGGCGCGCAAATTCGAATGCGCCCTGATGGAAGGTCTTTTTGCTCCGCGCCGGGGTGCCCCGTGAACTGTAACCTCACATGTCAGCCGGAACTGTAACAATTTAAGTCAAACCTTCTTCAACGATTCAACATCCGATCCTCAAGTGTGTCCTGTACAAGCACGACTCCGCACTTCTCGGCCAGTGCCACGGCTTTCGTGTAGACTTCCGGGATATAAAGTTTATCCGGGAAATGTGCGTCGGCTCCGATCACTGCCCTTGCATGTTTGGCTCCTGCGATCTCCCAGAACCAGGGACTCGGGTAGTGGCGCTCAAGCCAGATCCCCTGCAGATTGATTTCGAGGGGCACATCCAGAGCTATGGAATAATCGACAAGACGCGCCATCTCTTTTTTGTAAAATGTCTCCTCGCCCTCGTAGTAAATCAAATCCGGATGAGCCAGATACAGAAAATGTCCCGTCTGCATGCCCTCGATGACCTGATTGACATAGGCGTGCAGCTTTGCGTCCTCATCCATGAGGGCTCCCGAATAAAATGATTTTGCATCATCTTCATTTCCCACAAAATGCTGGCCCTGCAGAAGGTAGTCCATGGGATAGGGCTCCAGCATTTTCAGAAAACTCTCAAAATGCCTGGGGTAGTATTCCGCCTCGAGACCCAGATAAATGTGGATATCCTTTTCATACTCCTTCTTGAGATCGAGGATCGTCGTCACATAGTCCTCGAGCTCCTCAGGGCGCATGCGGAATGTGGAGTAATAGTCACCATCAAAAATCATGGGGGCGTGGTCGGCAAAGCCCAGGACTGTCATGCCTCCCTCAATCGCCTTTTCGATGTATTCACGCTCACTGCCCTCGGCGTGGTGGCAGCGGGGTGTATGCGTATGCAGGTTGACTTTCATAGCAGACATAAGTTTCCCCCTTTCGATACATCCAGTATACCATGGATTTCCGGCGAGCTCTTCCCTTAAAAAAAATTAAGAATTCTGACACGAATGCCGTATAGATTTGTTCACAGATTTGCGGTATAGTGAATTTGTTCCAGAAGGGGACACTTGGAAAGGAGACGATGGTATGGGGATTTTATTGGCCATCCTGTTTTTTTATTTATTATTCAAGGGCGCGGGTCTGGTTCTCCGTATCTGCGGGCACATTCTGGGCGCCATTCTCACAGGCATCTTTTACATCATTGTGATCGGTGTCGCGCTCACGTTTTTAGGCGTGGTCGGCATAGGAATTCCGCTCGTCATTATTGTCGGCATCGGTACAGCCGTGGCGGCGATCGCTGCTCACTGACATAAAAGGCCAAAGGGACTGTCGCACTAAACAGTGCGGCAGCCCCTTTTTGGTATTGTCCAGGATACCTTGTATGCGAAATGATCGTTCTTGACGGTATATAAATGATACCATAAAATAGAATCATCAATAAGAAACTCAGTGGATCTCGGCGACAGTGAAGTCGTGAAGCTGATCGAAGATGCCTGTCAGGTGATGGTCGCCGATCGCCGCATGGGCGAAGAAGTCGTCGATGTCCTCGTAAGTCTTATCATTGAAGGCAACGACGATTTTGCCGTCCTCCTCGCTGGCCTTGACAATATACGGCTCGCCATCGTATTTGAAAATGACCGCACAGGGCTTTTCGAGCACATAGTAAAGGTCGTAGAGGTCCATCTTGCTTTTGTCGAAATCCTGTACCTGATAGAGGTCAAAGGTGAGGAACTTCATCATGCTCAGGTTTCCGAAAGTCGGAACGAATCGGATGCGCTGGACGAGGAAGTCCTTGGCACCCAGATAGAGTGCAGCCGCCTCCTCTTTCTTTCCTTCTTTGGCGCGGATCGCCGCAAGGCGCGTGAAGACCTCGGGGACCGGGTCATTGGGATGATTGCAGTTTCTGAGTTTTGGGAAGATGTCCTCGATGAGCTCAACATACTTGTCGTCATCGGCCCAGACATACTCGCCCTTCCGGTACATGTCCGCCAGATGGTACTCCGCCTCGATACTGCCGTTCTTTGCCGCCCTCGAAAAAAGCTCAAAGGCCTTCTTCAGATCCTTTTCTGTTCCCCGCCCATAGTAATAGATATATGCCAGATAGAGATCCGCCTCTTTGCTCCCCGCATCTGCCGCCATCTGATAGTACCAGAGCGACTTCTCAAAGTCATGCTGGTTGTAATACCAGCCCCCCAGAGTCAGCATGGCCCGCGGATCCTGCTGCTCCTCAATCAGGAAGTTCATCGCCGTGAGAAACGCATTGGTCTCCTCCTCCGTCGGATTTCCCTTTCTGTAAAACTGCATTGCGATCTCTTCCGCTTCTTTGACTGTCATCGCGAAATTCACCTCATCTTCCAAAGATTTACACGTGCATCTGTGCTTCTTTTATTATACACGTTTCAGCTCATAAAACCACGGGAAATGATCGCATAAAAAAACACAAGAGCGGCGTTGCGCGCACCCTTGTGCCTTCCTTTGTGAAACTGATTTCATTTTATCCATGCCGGTCATTCCTGTCAACAAATGTTTCTCTTTGCTTCATGCGAATTTATTATGGCAGACCAAAATAGTGGGAAAACCGACCGGTGCCTGACGGCTCGCAAAAAGATACCAGGTGCCACGCCGCCTGAACTCCTTCAGGCCGTCTGGTACCTGGTATCTTTCCATTACCTGTTTCCATCATATTTTATCAGGATATCCCTGTTCGTTTTTTCCGTGCTGCTCAGGAAATGTTCGTCCCCGCCGGCGGCTGCCCACTGATCTTTCGTGTACTGGCCCTTGTACCAGGACTTGGAAGAAAAGTACTTCTGCAGCGTCTTGTTGTCGAAGATTCTTCCCTTTCTTGCGTAGATTTCATTTTTGGCGATCCAGTTCCAGTTGGCATCCGCGCTCTTGACGACTTTCTCGTCAAGAACAACGGAAGTGCTCTCCGGATAGACATAATCATTGGTATCCGGGTTCTGAGGTCCTCCCGCCGTCGTGGGAGGAACCTCTGTCGGAGTCGGCGTTGCGGTCGGCGTCGGCGTGGCTGACGGTGTCTCGGTCGGTGTCGCCGTTGGCGTCGGTGACGCGGTCGGCGTCGCGGTTGGCGTCGGTGTGGCCGTCGGCTTGGGAGTAGACGTCGGTTTGGGCGTCGCGGTCGGCGTCGGTGATGCCGTCGGCGTCGGCGTCAGCGTGTTCGCATTGATCTCCGTCACCTTGAGGCCGCTCACCGTATACGTCTTTTTAGTCACAGGGTTCACCTTATAGGTCTCCCTGCAGAGCTTAATGGAGGACTTGGACAGGTTTACCGTGACCTTGTCTCCGTTGCTCAAGTGGGATGTCTTGTCCGCCATGAACTCCAGCTCCTTGGCGATGTCATCCGCCTTTGACTTATCGATGGAAATGATCCCCGACCCGTCTTTGCCCTCAAACTTGAATTCCACTTTGGAAAATGGATCATACGCCTTGAGCCCGTCCGTCGTGCCCTCCGATCCGGACATAAGGCTCAGGGACGAAGCGCCCGACTCACCATTCGAACCTGCGCCTCTGGAACTCATCTTCAGCATACCGAAAATGAAAGCGGCAAAGAAGGCAATTCCTGCGATCCCGACGATGAGCCCTGCCGGTGATTTCTTCTTTTTCTTCCCCCTGCCCGATGAGGGCTTGTGGGAAGATCCATGGCCGCCGGCACCGGATTTCCTGTGTGAGGAAGATGACCGCTTCCGGCGGGCCTCTCCATCCTCAGGATCCGGATCCCTGTAAGCCGCCTCGCGCTCGATCTCTTCATAAGGGATCGCCTGCGTCTCATCACTATCCATAGAAATGTCCCGGCCAGAGCTCTGAAAATTCATATTTCCCAGGGTATTGTCAAGAATCTTGCTCTCAAGAGAATCGACATCCGTGTGATTTTCCAGATAGCCGTCATCAAAATCCGGGATAACCTCTGTATCCTCTCCCGGGGAAACTCCCTTTGAACTTCCCTGTCCCTTCTTCCAGTCCTCCGGAAAGATCTGCGTAGCTCCCGGATCCGGCGTCTTCTCCCTGATATCCGGGAAAACCTGCGTTCCTGCATTTTCCGGAGAATTGCCGGACATGTCATATGCAGAGACTTCCGCCATGGATCTTGTAGCATCCGAAGGCCTGGAGCCCTCCGCATTTTCATCCGAAGGCCTGGAGCCCTCCGCATTTTCATCAGAAGGAGGCGTTCCCTTCACGAACTCCTCATCGGCGGGCGGCTCGATCTTACTGCCACAGAAAGGGCAGAATTTCGAGTCGTCCGGAATCTTTTTTCCGCACTGATTGCAAAACATAGTTCATACCCCCTTATCGAAGGACCGCATCTCCCCTTTTTTGCGGCTCTTCCTGCTGCACAATTACTGATTGAGAACAAGCGCGGCCTCTGCCCCGGTCATGCCGTCTGTGACGCCAAGCGTCCTGGCTGCGCCTGTCATGCCCTTGATGGGATTGGCAAGAACCGCCTCAAAATCAGCACCACCGACCAGAACAGCGGCGTCTCCAAACTTCTCCGCGGCCGCCATATTGAGATAGCCGCACATGAGATAGCCCTTTGAGCACTCGATGACGATCATGTTGGGATGGCCCTCGCCTCCCGGCGCGACCAGCATTGTGCCCTGTGCTTTTGTCTCTCTAATTGTCAACTCTTCAACCTTAACCATAAGGATTCTCCTTTCAAACTGTAAAAATACATCCCTATGATATCATGTTTTCGAAATTCCTGCATAAAAAAATGGGGTCGTGTCTCCCTATGCGGAGACATGACCCCGGCTATCCATGATCAGGCTTCGTCGGGCTCTTTCAGCAGGGCCTGGAAGTCCATGCGGTGGGCGGCAAAATCTGCGAGGTTGACGCAGGAGTTGCCGATACGGTTGATGGTGTTGAGGACGAAGTTGTAGTCGCCTGTGAGACGGGAATCGCACTCGCCACGGGCGACACGGCGGATATGGTCCTCCTTGAGGCGCTCGTCCTGATTGAGTAAGGACGCGCGGTCCGTACGAAGGGCGGTCTCGTCGGCCTCTCTGCCGGCCAGAATATAGTCCATCAGCTTGTCGTAGAGCTCTCCCATATTCTTACCCGCAAGTCGAATCTCCTCCATTGCCTCCCCTGAGAATTTTGCGTCTCCGTCCGTCTGGGAGGCCAGCTTCTCCAGGAGAGCCGTCACATAGCCGCTGATGCGGTCGATATCACTTAAGACGAAGAGTACGCCTGTCGCCTGGGAGGCCTGTTCCTCCGTCAGCGTACCGGCGGAGAAGACACGCGAGACGTAGTCGTTGATCTGATTCGACAGAGTCTTCTCAAGAGCCGATTTATCCTTCACAGAAGCTGTGATGTTCTCCAGATTTTTCTCTGTCACTGTGCCCAGCTGGGTCAGAATCTCCTTGACGATATCCGAGCAGTGAGCCACCTCCTTGCAGACAAGGTGGAGTGCCAGAGCCGGCTGATGAATAGAAGCCTCATCCAGATACTTGGCGCCATTTTCCGCAGCTTTCTCCTCGGCAGACAGGGGGATGATCTTCATGACGATCTTCACCATGACATAGATGAGAGGCGTCCAGACGAGAGTCATGGTCAGGTTGAAGCCGGTGTGGGCATTGGCAATCTGACGGGAAATGACCTCAACTTCCGGTCCCTGGGGCGAGATCCTTGTGATAAGAGCTGCATACGGCTTGACCAGGAAGAGGAACAAAATCGATCCGGACACATTGAAGAGACAGTGAGCAGCCGCTGTTCTCTTGGCGTTTCTGCTCTGGCCAAGAGAAGCCAGGATCGCGGTGATGGTCGTGCCGATGTTGTCGCCCAGAAGGACCGGAATAGCTCCGGTAAGACCGATGATGGATGTCGTCGTCCCGGGCAGCGCCTGCGACGCGAAGTTCTGCAGGACAGCGATGGTCGCAGAGGAGCTCTGGACAACCAGAGTCATCATGAGACCGACCAGCATGCCGAGGAGCCTGGTGTGGGCCACTTTGCCGATGAGATCCACAAAGAAGGGGCTGGATGCCAGAGGCTTCATTGTTGATCCCATGGTCTCAATTCCAAGGAAGAGAAGGCCAAAGGAGAGGATCGTATTGCCTATGTACTTGACCTTCTCCTTCTTTGCAAGGAAGGAAATGATAAAGCCGATGAAAATGATCGGGTAGATGTAATCGCTGATCTTGAAAGCAATGAGCTGCGCCGTCATGGTTGTACCAATATTGGCGCCGAAAATGATGGAAATGGCCTGAGGCAGCGTCATAAGACCCGCCGATACAAAACCGATAGCCATGACGGTCGTCGCCGACGACGACTGCAGAACAGCTGTGACAAGGGCACCGGAGATGACGCCCAGGACGGGATTTCTGGTCATGACCGCCAGTACCTTCTTCATTTTTTCACCGGCAGCCTTCTGCAGGTTGTCGCTCATCATATTCATTCCAAAGAGAAAGATCGCAAGGCCGCCGATGAGGCCGAAGATCATCTGCAATGTCTCATTCATAAATCCAACACCTTTATCCTTTCGTGAGGTCTGTCCAATTTGTATAACTTCCGCTGTAAATGTTCCTGAGTTTCTCCACTGTGATGTCCGTCAGCGGGTTTGCTTCCGGGACAACAACCGCGATGCGGTCCTTTGCAACGGCTGTAAATGTCAGAAGGCTCTTCTCATAATCTTTCGGCTCTCTCGAGGACATACCCAGCTGATAGGTACCCTGCATGGCCCCGTTGATGCCGTCGCCTGAATCCGTCGTCTCTACGGTGATCCTGGCGTTGGGGTTGATCTCCATGTACGCCTTTGCCAGTTCCTCCATGACAGGCGCCTCTGAAGAGGAGCCGCCGATTGTCAGAGTTCCTGACGGCTTGAGCGAAAGGAATGTGCCTGCGCTTCCGACCGTCTCAAAGCTCTTGCCGACAATCTCCTGCCCCTTGCCTGTTGCATAGGTGACAAATTCCTTTCCCAGATCGCTCAAGTTGTCCTGATAAGCCAGATAGAGCTTGCGGGTCAGCGGATACTTACTGTCATCGACCGCCTTCCCATTGATGGTGAGCGTCTTCAGGCCCTCTCCCGCTGCCTCTTTCGTGAGGTAGCCGATCGCGCCCTCCGATTCGCCGACCTTGGAAGCCATCTCCTCCGTGGAGACCGCCACCGTGAGGCTCTCACTCTCAGAATCAAGTCCCAAAAGGTCATCAAAAGACGCCCTCGTTCCCGAGGCTTTCTCTCTCGTGCACGCCGTGATCTCACCCAAACCGCTCAGATCGGGCATACTCTCCGAGCCGGCACTGCCACAACCGCTCATACCGAGTACAAGCCCCATGACGAGGGCAAGACACACAGCCCCTCTCTTTCCCTTATGCATGCATCCACTATCCTCCTCATATTTCTATTGATACATCCTATTCTACAGAAAGGAGGTAAAATGCCTGCGTGCTCTATGTAAAATCTGTGTGAGGCCTCGGGAACAAAAGCATCTGCCCTCACAGGCATAGGAAGGCAGTGAGACAGACCTCCTGCCTCTGTCCACAAAAAAAGCAGCTATCTCGTCGCTGACGAATCATAGCTGCTTAAAGTAAACATATAATGAGAGATCTGTCCCCGTGAACTCACTCCGTAATTTCATTGGCTCCGCTCTGGAGGATATCGTAGATCCGCTCCAGATCCTGCTCGTTATAAAATTCGATGACAATCTTACCGGTGGCGCCGGTTTTGGTGACGTCCACTTTTGTGCCGGTGAACTCTGCCATCTCTGCCCCGATCTGTTGGTACATAGCGGCGATGCGGGCCTCACGGCTCATCTTTTTGGCATTCAGGAGCTCTTCCTCCGCCGTCGGCTTTGCCTTCGCCGCCGCTTTCGCCTCTTTTTTGAGAGCTCTCGCCTCTTTCTCCGTCTGGCGCACGGAGAGATGGTCTTCCTGCACTCGCCGGGACAGAGCCTTCTGAATTTCCCCGTCATCGACGCCCAGAATCGCCCGGGCATGACCCTCGGAAATCTTCCCCTCGCTCAGGTCAGTGAGCACATCCGGGGCAAGTTTCAGAAGGCGCAGGGAGTTGGAAATGGTCGATGCGTTTTTCCCCATGCGCTCCGCGATATTGCCCACCGTGAGACCGTAGTCATCGACCAGACGCCTGTAGGCCCTCGCCTCCTCGACAGGATTTAAGTCCTCCCTCTGAATATTCTCGATGAGGGCCATCTCTGAGACGGCAAGGTCGTCGACGTCATCCCTGATGATGGCCGGAATCTCCTTCATGCCTATGAGGTGGGCCGCCCTCCACCGCCTCTCCCCGGCGATGATCCGGTAACAGTCTCCGTCCCGCCGGACGACGATCGGCTGGATCATTCCGACTCTGCGAATCGAATCCGCCAGCTCCTCGAGGGCTGCCTTGTCAAAAGACTTTCTCGGCTGATTGCGGTCGTTTTCAATCTGGTAAATGGGTAGATTCCTGACTTCCTCTTTCTCGCTCAACTCTTCTTCCTACTCCCGTCTTCCTTTTTGGGTCAAGTACTTGACAAATGTATTATCATCATATACCACGATCTCGAAAAATGCAAAAAAAACTGATGCACATCATCTGTACATCAGCTTATCTCTCCTGCAGAAGATGGGACTTGAACCCACACTGTATTGCTACAACAGGCACCTGAAGCCTGCGCGTCTGCCAATTCCGCCACTTCTGCGAACCGTTGACGTTTTTTCTCGCCAACGAAAAATATTATACATGCAGCGAGCGCCCGCGTCAACAGGTATTTTCATTTTTTATTCTTCCGTTTTTTCCTCAGCTTTCGCCCCTTGTTCCGGTGCCGGCTCAGCCTCAGGTTCAGCAGCTTCCCCGGCAGCATTTTCCCCGGGAGCAGCCTCCTCTTCGGCCGTGTCCTCGCGGAAATCCTCCTCGACGGTGGTCGCCGTGCCGTCTACCGTGTTGGCATCATTTTCCTCATCGGAGGCGGCCTCCTCGCCCTCCACCGGAACCGGAGCTCCGCAATGCGGACAGTAGGCGACGTCTTTGGGGATGAGCTCGCCGCAGCTTGTACAGATCCTCATGCCGCGGACGCGGGCAAGGTTCTGCTTATACTCTGCCGCCTGCTCCTTGTGCTTGTTAATCTCATCGATAATCTCCTCAAGACTCTTCTCAGACATCTCGGCTTTCCCCGTCTTTTCGCGATAGACAGCCTCGCCGATCTTCCTCATGAGCTTGTCGATCTCCTTCTCCTCTGCCGAAATCTGGGCATTGATCTTGGCTGTCTCCACAAGGTTGCCCGTCCGGGTCACCGCCCTCTGGGTGTACTTAGAAATGTTTTTTCCAAGATCTCCAAAGAAATCATCTGACATGGCAAATCTCCTTTCTGAAAATGTGCTTTGCTTATCATGATTCTGTCTCTTAACATGCAGCTGCCCCAGCTTCTCCACTGGAGCAGCTTCTCTATGCATCGGGAAAATGCATCTTCCCTTACATCTGAGCTATCCGTCCTGTCTCCGGACCGGTCTGCCCCCGCAGATAAATCTTCGGACCGCCACAGCGGTTGACATACTCCTCTGTGATGACGACCTGACCGATATTGTCGTCCTTGGGAACTTCATACATGATATCCAGCATGAGTTCCTCCATGATGGAGCGCAGAGCCCTGGCGCCGATATCCCTCTCCATGGCCTTGCCGGCGATTGCCTCGAGCGCGCCGTCCTCAAAAGTGAGCTTTACCTCATCCATAGCCAGGAGTTCTTCGTACTGGCGGATGATCGCGTTCTTTGGCTCTTTGAGAATTCTGACCAGCATTTCTTCCGTCAGGTTCTCGAGAGGACAGATAATGGGCAGACGTCCCAGAAACTCCGGGATCATGCCGAACTTTCGCAGATCCTCCGTCGTGACATTGCGGATCAGGTTCTTTTCTTCGTCGTATTTGTCCCTGAGGTCGGCGTGAAAACCGATGGAACTGTGCTTGTTGAGTCTCTCCTTGATGATGTCCTCAAGGCCCGGGAAAGCACCTCCCACGATGAAGAGGATATTCCGTGTGTTCACCATCTTCATGGGGACCATGGCATTCTTGCTGGTGGCGCCGACGGGGACCTCGATCTCAGATCCCTCCAGGAGCTTCAGCATGCCCTGCTGGACAGCCTCGCCGCTCACGTCCCTCTGGTTCATATTTTTCTTCTTGGCAATCTTGTCGATCTCATCGATGAAGATAATGCCGTGCTCGGCCTTCTCGACGTCATTTCCGGCGGCTGCGAGCAGTTTGGAGACGACGCTCTCAATATCGTCGCCGATGTAGCCGGCTTCAGTGAGGGAAGTCGCATCTGTGATGGCCAGAGGCACATCCAGCATGCGGGCAAGGGTCTGGACGAGATAGGTCTTGCCGCATCCCGTCGGCCCGATCATGAGAACATTGGATTTCTCAATCTCGACCATGGAATCTGTCCTGTCCTTCTTGTCCTCCTCTCCACGCTCGATCTTCTCCTCCTCGATGATGCGCTTATAGTGGTTGTAGACCGCCACAGAGAGAACCTTCTTGGCGTGGTCCTGACCAACCACGTACTGATCCAGCTTTCTCTTGAGAATGTGGGGGGCCGGGATGGTCTTCATGGAGAAAGATGGCTCTGCCTTCTTATCCTTCTTTTTCTCCTCCCGGGTCCTCGTTTCCGCTCCGCCAAACAGGTCATTGAAGTTCAGGAACTGAACATTGGGCATCTTGTCAAAGAGAGACCCCAGATCCATATTCTTCTGCATCTCATTGACGCTGTTCTGCATGCAGTCGCTGCAGACATACATGCCGTTAGGAAGCCTCACCATGGGGCCTGTCTCGCTCTCCGGCTTATGGCAGAGAAAGCAGACATGCTCCTCCTCTTTTTGATCGTTCTTGTCATCTGCATCTATGATTTTGCTGTCGTCATTTTCACTCATATCTTGTTCTCCATTTTGGATTTACCAACATTATATAGCGAATCCCACTGGGTAACAAGTGAACATTCTCTAAACAAAGACGACCATTTCCCGAAAAGTTACTGTTCACTCGTCAGCCAATGGGAGCCCTTTGGAAAGCATTTCCGGAGTGGACCTTTGAGGGGTGGCCGCGAAGGAAATGCTTTCCAATGGGTTCCCTAGCTGACCCGTGAACAGTAACCCCGAAAAAGTTACAGTTCACGGGTCACCCCGGCGCGGAGCACAAAGGCCTTCTTCCGGAGCGCATTCGATTTTCGCCGCCTGCTTTTGCGGCGAAAATTACTAAGTGAAGGAAGAAGGCCTTTGTGCGAAGCGCCGAAGTGACCCACCCGTGAACTGTAACTGTCTAACGTTACTGTTCACTCGTCAGCCAATGGGAGCCCTTTGGAAAGCATTTCCGGAGTGGACCTTTGAGGGGTGGCCGCGAAGGAAATGCTTTCCAATGGGTTCCCTAGCTGACCCGTGAACAGTAACCCCGAAAAAGTTACAGTTCACGGGTCACCCCGGCGCGGAGCACAAAGGCCTTCTTCCGGAGCG
>OMTP01000252.1 GCA_900313955.1 uncultured Lachnospiraceae bacterium
CATCGATCGATATGCTGTTGCCTACGACCATCTGCAATCCTACAACACCCGCTTCCCGGATGATCTGAAGAAGTCCATCCTGCAGATGGCGATTCAGGGGAAACTGGTACATCAGGATCCGAATGACGAACCGGCCAGTGTGCTGCTGGAGAAAATTGCAAAAGAGAAGCAGAAGCTGATCAAGGAAGGAAAGATCAAGAAGCAGAAGCCACTGCCGCCGATCAAGGAAGAGGAGATTCCGTTCGAGATACCGGAGAACTGGAAATGGGTGTACATCGGAGACGTGTTTCAGCATAATACAGGGAAAGCCTTAAACGGTGTTAGTGGCCCCGGCAAAATGCTTACATACATCACGACTTCAAATCTGTATTGGAACAGATTTGAACTTGATCGTCTCAAAGAAATGCCTTTTACAGATGAAGAAGTTGTTAAATGCACTGTAAAGAAGAATGATCTCCTTGTTTGTGAAGGCGGCGACTTTGGAAGAGCCGCAATTTGGCCATATGATGAGCCAATAAGGATCCAGAATCATATTCATCGATTACGTGCGTATTATGATGTAAGCGTCTGGTACTTTTATTATCTTTTCTATTTTTACAAGAATGCCGGGTTGATATCTGGAAAAGGCATTGGCATCCAAGGCCTCTCATCAAAAGCATTACATAGAATAATAGTGCCTCTTCCTCCCCTCGCCGAGCAGAAGCGTATCGTTGCCAGGCTGGATGAATTGCTTCCACAGATTGATAGGTTGAAGTAGATAATGGCATAGATGTTGAATATTCTTTATTTTGTTAACTTTGAAGTAAGAGGTGTACATAAATGCCAATTCCAAAATATGATGAGCTGATGAAGCCCCTACTGGAAACGATCAGTGACGGAAATCAGTACACAATGAAGTCACTGGAACGCCTTTTGGCAACAAAAAGGAAAATCTTACAGATGACGAGCTGCAGGAGATGTTGCCGAGCGGCCGTCAGACTGTCTTCAAGAACAGAGTTGGATGGGCGAAGACTTATCTGAAGAAGGCGGGGCTAATTGACAGTCCTGCCAGAGCAACGGTGGTAATAACGGATGCTGGCCGACAGGTTCTCAAGGAGAATCCGAACAAAATCGATACAAAGTATCTGGATCGGTTCCCTGCATTCCACAGTTTTATGTCTTCAACAGAATCAGACAACAGAATGAAACCAAATGTAGATGTAAGTGACATGACGCCGGATGACCAATTGGAGGACGCCTTTAAGAAGATCAGGGAAAGTCTCGCCGACGATCTTCTCAGTGAAGTCATGAAGATAAAGCCCTATACATTTGAGAAGTTGGTCGTTGATCTTCTCTCAAAGATGGGTTATGGAGCCATCGAATATGGAAGTCATGCGACTGTTGCAAGTGGTGATGACGGTATTGATGGCGTCATCATGGAGGATAAGCTCGGCTTCAGTCTGATCTATATGCAGGCAAAGGAGTGGGCACTGGATCGGGTTGTAGGTCAGCCGGAGATCCAGAGTTTTGTCGGTGCGATTGCCGGGAAGCATGGAGATGGCCTGTTTGTCACAACAGCAAAATTTTCCCAGAAAGCCAAGGACTATGCAGCCCTGCACCACATTATCTTGATCGACGGTGAGAAACTGGCGAAGCTGATGATCGAATATAATTTCTGTGTGTCCGTGAAGAAAACATTTGAGGTAAAGGAGATTGACACGGATGCAATGAATGAATATATGGATGACTGATAACGCTGTCTCAAATGCAATTGAAATATGAAAATAACAGATCTGAAGTAAACCGTGTGTTTGAGGTAAAGGGCTGCTTCAGTAATCAGCGGGGAGAATTCGAAAATTTAGGAAAGAGGTGGAAACATAGCTATTGACAACCACCTCTTTTTCATATATCCTAATGATAACAAGATAGCTAACAAGCATTTATGCTATCACCTGCAAATGCAGAACAGGAAGGTGAGTAGGATGAAATATGCAAATTTTGGAGATTTCATAGCGAAAAAGCGGATAGAACGGAAGATAACAGTCAGGAAGATGGCGGAGATGCTTGGCGTGTCAGCTCCATTTCTTACGGATGTAGAGAAAGACAGGAGAAACCCTTTCGATTATGAAAAGCTTGTGAAAGTTGCTGATATACTACAGCTTTCGGATGAAGAACGCGACTTAATGTTCGACCTCGCAGGGAAGAAGCGGGATACCGTTGCCCCGGATCTGCCTGACTATATCATGGACCATGACTATGTTAGCGCAGCATTGCGGACAGCCAGGGATCTTGGGGCTGGTGAGGAGGAATGGAATAAGTTCGTCGAAGATCTGAAGAAGCGTGAGGGGTGATTGCTAACGTATGATTTATCCGAATGTACGAAGAAAAAGATCTGGAGCACCTATTCTCAGTAGGAATGAGATTGACGAAATCGGAGAAGCCATTGTAGGCGATTTTGATCCATCCCTGCTGCAGAAACCGCAAGAGGTTGATATTGATCTGTTAGTGCAGGACTACTTCGGTCTGTCGCAGGATTTCCAATATCTGTCGCACTGTGGCCTGTATTTAGGGATGACTGTCTTTAACGATACAGATAAGGTGATTGTTTACAATCCCGAAACAGCAAGGGCAGAGTATATCAGTGAGAGAGCGGATACGGTGATTATTGACAATTCCCTGCTCGCCAGCAACCAAGAGCATCGTTATCGATTCACTATGGGGCACGAAGGGGCCCATGGGTTTCTGCATAAGCCGTACTTTGCCTATGATCCGAATCAGTTAACTTTATTTGATTTCGGACTGAGTGACAGACCGCGAGAGCCAATGGTTCAATGCCGAATTGATTCAAAACAGCTCAGCAACAAATCAACCAAGAACTGGGATGATCGTGACTGGATGGAGTGGCAGGCAAATGCACTTTCATCATCTATTCTTATGCCGAAGTCGATGGTAATAAAAGCAGTCCATGACATGGAAGGCGAGCTCCCTGACGAAAAGCATTCCGGCTTGAGATGGTGGATGATGGCATCGAAGATTTCTGAGTTGTTCAACGTGTCGTTTGAATCTGCGACCATAAGACTTAAGGATTTCGGCTTCATCCCTAAAAATGAAAATATTGAAGAGGACAGCGAAGAGTTCTTATTGCTTGATTGGGATAGCGTAATCTGAGATTTTGGCGGATTTCCATTGTGAAATCCGTATTCTTTTACAGACGAAGTTAGCTAGATAGCTAACAAATGACGAACTACTGAAAAGGAGAAATTGACCTATTGACGCTTAATGGTTCAAATGATACGATAATGGTACAAATATATGGAGGGGAATTATGTCAAGACAATACGATGAATACATGGAAGGAAAATTCGAATCTCGTGGGGAACAATATGAGATTGTCGAGCCAACTAACATAGAAGAGCTGATGAAGGCGTTTGAAACGAAAGATGTCATTGAGTATGAGCTCAGTTGCCTGATGCATGATGAAGACTCAAGCGGCTGGTCAGAGCTCCTGCAGGAACAAGAGGATGCCATTCAGGAATACTATAGTTCCATCCCGGATTTCGATAACAGCCTGCTGATCAAAAACATCAACTATCTTGCGAAGAAGTACAGTATTCGCATTGGAGATCTGGAGAAGATGCTCGGGATCAGTGCGGGATATATTTCCAGAACCGCTAAGGAAGGCACTGCCAAGAAAATGAGCATCGATGTTGTCTGGAAGATAGCTCGATTTTTCCATACGGATCTCCGGGATCTTGTTGATCGGGATCTTGAAATGCCAAGCGACGAAAATGAGCTGCTTTGCAGGTTTATCAAAAAGCTACGGCGTCAGACAGAGGAACATGAAATTACATGGAAATGCCTCGGCGGGGTTATGGCTGAATTAGACAGAAATCTTGAGGAGTCGGGGCTTATAACAGATTATGGAGATGATAAGGATGCAATATATCATCCACATGATCAGAAATCAGGAGTCAATTTACGGTTAATAGATGACGTTGTAGCATGTGAGGACATTCGGGAGGACACGTCGCTTGTTATAGTGCCATACAGCATGGAAAAAGGCGGGAACACTTATTACGATTTCTTTTTCATGGAGGAAATCCCAGATCGAGGGGATCCGGAACTGTCATCCTATAACTTTGAGAAAATATTCAGAACCGTCGATGTTCCATTTAGTGGATTGGCTTCCTACGCGGAGAGCTTGTATCAAACCATCCGCAATCAGGAATTCAGTGCTGATATGAGTTCTGATGTTAGAAAGTTTATAACGGATTATCTGAAATAAGGGAGGGCAATACATGGAGAACACGTCCAGCGCCGAAAAACTGAAGGGGTATATTTCATATCCGTGTTGTGAAAAGGAAAAGATCATGGTGGGAGAATCTTGTCATGGTAAAGTTTCTTCCAAATGTCCACGATGTGGAAAATTCGCCATCTTCGATTTTGACAAGATGGTTTCTTATCCGGGACATGCCGCAAAAGGAGTTGTCCACAAATTCAAAAATAAATAACTTGTTGTATCGACTGAGCCGATAGGGATTCAAAGTAAGTCACCGCTGTGCCAGGGTACGGCATCATTCGCAGGATAACTGCAATGGTGCCGCTACCCTGGCTTTTTTAATACCCATTTTTGCAATGTATTAACAAGGATGGAATTCCATTGACTGGGACATGAAGAAGTCGTCCGATGGTAAAGCATCTCGGGCCGGTTAATTTCTATGTCTAATAAATGAAGGAGGGTTCTTCCTCTTCCCCCGGTCCATTCTGAACAGAAATGGTGAGGCTGTTTCCGATTTTGCTCTGAAAGTTCCGTTTATAGGTGAAAGAAAAAGTTCCGCTTTGGCTTGCTCAATTCGCGCAGAAGTGTCCTGTGAGTGATGAAGGAGAAAATTCTCAAGAAGCATTTCCGAAAT
>OMTP01000250.1 GCA_900313955.1 uncultured Lachnospiraceae bacterium
GCGCAAATTTACTAAGTCCGGATGGAAGGTCTTTTTGTGGAGCGACGTTGTGACCCACCCGTGAACTGTAACCCGATTCTTTTTTCTTTTCGCGAATGTTCGAAACCTCTTTGAGTCATATGAAAGAGATGGTATACTATAGGCAGGCGGTTCGTGTGATGCCGTCTACTTTGACTCAGAAAGGATAACGTAACTATGCAGGAGGACATCCGTTCTTCGTGAAAAAGCACGTCCTCATAAGTTACAGGATAACAATCTTGACAGCAGCGTCTCTGGCACTTGAATTAAACTTATTCTGTATCGCGGAGCTTGCCTTCATTCTCTACAGGGTACTTCGAAGAAATGACCGGCAGCTGTCCCAGCTCAAGTTTCGCGATATGGTCCTATGGCACATCATTGCGCTGACCGTGAATGCGGTCAGTCCTTTTGCCGTGTCCAGAATCAGTGATCCCCGCTCTCTGGCAATAGCGAGATTTCTTCTCTATATGATCTACTACATCCTGCTGAATATGGCGATCCGATCGTGGTGCATTTTCTTTGTGTACAGTGCGGAACTGGATAAGAAGTCTCAGAAGGCCTTCCTCACCTATGAAAATGTTTCGACTGCGGTGATCATATTCATGAATGCGACGTCGCAGTTTACGCACATTTTTTACTATATGGAGGATGGGAAAATGGGTGTTACGCCGTACATGCAGGTGCAGATCACCTATCTCTTCGGGAGTCAGTTTGCCATCGCAGCGCGCGTGATCTTCTCGACGAGAAAACATATGTCGAGACTCATGCGGCAGAAGATCTGCCTCATCGCGACGTATCCGATCATCCCATTTCTCTTCATGGCGCTGAGGGCTGTGACGGGCAACCTGCCTTATCTTGCCATCAGCAACACCATGGCCATCCTCATTATGTATGTCGGTTATCTGGATAATCTCGTCTCGGTCGATCCCCTGACGGGCATCAACAACCGCGACCACATGGCAGAGCACATCCAGCGGAAGATGGACGAGAATCCGGATCATCTCTGCCTGCTCATGTTCGACATCAACCACTTTAAGCGGATCAACGATACCTACGGGCATGTGGAGGGGGACAACGCACTGAAGCTGATCTCCGAGGCACTCTGCAACTGCTTCAGGGGACCTTATCGATCCTCCTTCCTCGGCCGCTACGGCGGAGATGAGTTTATCGTCGTGCTTGAGGCGACGGAGGAGGAGTCCGATGAGCTTCTGGAGAACATCCGGCAGGAAGTCGCGCACCTGCACGATGAGCGCGCCCTGCCCTATTCCCTGACCCTGTCCGCCGGCCGCGCCTGGTATTCGAGGGAAATGAAGACGCCCGAGGAGTTCGTCGCGGTTGCCGACAAGGATCTGTATCTCGACAAGGCAAGAATGCACAGAGAAGGAAAATAAAAATGTGAGGGACCGAAAGGGACGGTTTTCATGGCCCCTTTGGTCACGACGGAGGTATACAATGAGTGAGCGACAATCCTCGGGAACGTATGTCATCGATGAGGATTACACCATCGTGACATTTAATAAGACAGCTGCCAGGATCTACCCCATGCTGAGGAGAGGGGACAAGTGCTACCACGCCCTCATGAACGGAACAGAACCCTGCGAGCTGTGTCCCGTTGCCCAGGGAATCAAGGGTCCACGCACCTATATGGACCCGATCCGCAGGATCTACGAGACCGTGGATGCAGTCGAAGTGCCCCTTACGGACGGGAAAAATGGCCACGCCCTCATTTTCAGCACGGTCCCGGACGACGACGCAGAGCCGGATCCCGGCCACAGAGAGAGAATTCTCATCGTCAATGAGAGCATGGACAGCCGCAGGAACATGATGGACATGATCGGCGACCGCTATGAATATCTGGAGGCAGACAGCACCGAGGAGGGCCTGTCCCTTCTCGGGACATTCTATAAGGGCATCTCCGTGATTCTGCTCTGTCCGGAGAGCAACGGAAAGACGGATTTTTCCTTCCTCAATGCCGTGCGGATAGATGCGCTCCTGTCTTCAATTCCGGTGATCGTACACAGCGACCATTTGACTCAGGACGAAGTCGCCAAAAGCCTCAGCCTCGGGGCTATTGAAATTCTGGCTCCGCCCTATGATCCGCTGCTTACGCGCAGCCGCATTTTCAATATTATCCGCATGCGGAATGCGGCTCTTCTCTCAAGGCGATCGAGCGCGACGAGCTGACGGGGCTCTACACGAAAAATGCATTTTACCACCACGCGAGGGCTTTCATGGATGCTGACCCGGACGGGGTCTTCCGGATCTGCGTCTCCGACGTGGATAATTTTAAAATGATCAATTCGCTTTACGGCGATGATGTGGGGGATCAGGTTCTGACCTATCTTGCTGATTATCTCAGCCGCCGGACGCTGGATGGGGTTTGCGGACGCTACAGCGGCGACCAGTTCATTGTCCTTGTCCGCGAGACTCCGATGCACAACTGGAGTTGGGTGGAGGATATGATCGCGGACATCGTGGCCAATGCTCCGGTCCCCAATCTCAATATCAAGCTTGGCTTTTACAATCACATCGACACGTCCCTTAGCATCACGGAGATCTGTGACAGATCTCTTCTTGCGGTCAAGAGCGTCAAACACAACTACACAAGTTCCTACGCTGTCTACGGCGGCGGCATCAGCCAGCGGCATATGATGGCTCAGCTGTATGAGGCCCGCTTCATGGAATCGATCCAGAAGAGGGAGTTTGTACTCTGGTACCAGCCGAAGATGGATCCCTATAGAAACAAGGTGGTTGGTGCCGAGGCTCTTGTGCGCTGGAAGCAGGCGGATGGGACGGTGCTCGCTCCGGGAGAATTTCTTCCTGTCTTTGAGAAAGACGGCCTCATCAGCCGCCTCGATGAGTATGTTTTTGAGGAGGTATGTGCTTTTCAGAGGCGGTGGATCGAAGAGGGGAGGACACTTCTTCCGGTCTCGGTCAATCTGTCGCGAAACTCGATTTACAGGAAAGGCGTGGTCGACCGCTACCTGGATCTGGCCGCCAGATACAGGGTGCCTGTAACATCAATCCCTATTGAGATCACAGAGTCGGCCGCCATCAGCAGCCGTGAGATTCAGCCTCTCGCGAATGCCTTTATTCAGGCAGGCTTTGAGCTCCACATGGACGATTTCGGTTCAGGGAGGTCTTCTCTCGCAAGCCTCAATGTTCTGCACTTCAGGGTCGCCAAGATCGACAAGAGCCTGGTCGACTACATCGGCGATCCCCAGGGCGACAAGGTTCTTAAGCACACCATGGCTCTCATGGACGATCTTGGTCTTGTCATCCTCGCCGAGGGCGTCGAGAACGAGACCCAGCGCACCTTCCTCATGAAAAACGGCTGTGACGAGATGCAGGGCTACTACTACGCGAAGCCTCTGCCCGAGCAGGACTTCATCGACTGGGTGGCAGATGCTTTTCACCAGAAAGTTTAGAATATTCTAAATTTTCCAGTGAAAGGAACTTCCTTATGAAGAGGAGCAGAAATATGGAAATACAGATTCGAACGGCAAGGCCCAAAGATGCGGTGGAACTTCTGGGCATCTATGCGCCCTATGTCGAAAAGACGGCGATTACATTTGAGTATGAGGTTCCTACCATTGAGGAATTCAGGGCAAGGATTGAGAACACGCTGAGGAAGTACCCCTATCTGGTCGCGGAGAACGCAGGCGGGCGCATCCTGGGCTACGCCTACACGGGACCCTTTAAGGGCAGGGCGGCCTATGACTGGGCCGTGGAGACATCCATCTATCTGGCAGAAGATGCCAGGGGCCAGGGCGTCGGTACCAGACTGTACAGCGCACTCGAAGACGCCTCCCGGGCGCAGGGAATTTTAAATATGAACGCATGCATCACATATGCAGATGAGGAAAATGAGTACCTGACGCATGCCTCCCCTGTCTTCCATGAGAAAATGGGCTACCGCCTTGCAGGCCGTTTCCATCAATGCGGCTTCAAGTTCGGACAATGGTTCGACATGATCTGGATGGAAAAGCCGATCGGCGACCACAACGACCATCCCAAAAAAGTGACCAGGTTTTCAGGCGTCTGACACCTGAAAACCTGGTCACTGACATTTTGCTCCGGTTTCAGGGCATGCAGTCGGCCAGAACGCCTCTTGCGCGATCCAGATCCTGCTTCTTGACCCTGAACACGGTTCTCACGCTATCCATGGAAAATGCTCCATAGCCCATGCCTGAGCCGGCATCATCACTCATCATTTCAAATGGGATATCGAACCGGTTCAGCGCTTCGACGGCTGCCTGGCGTCCCCTTGTATCTCTTGCTGTAAAAACTTCCTTATATCTTCCGAACATGATTCGGTACCTCCTTTACACAAATTTTACATTTCTTACCACATTACTTTACAATACACATCTATCTGTGTCAATAAAAACCATGTTTGATCAAGCAGATTTTACATTGTTATGTCAACCAAAAATCAATACAGGAAAAACATATTTCAGATTTTCCCTTGCAGCGGCAAAGATCTGATCCGGGCGGAAAGATGGAGGTGGATGAATCTCCGGAAGATTCCATAAAAGAGAGGATGCTGGAGGAAGGCTCGGCACATTTTGGATGGGTGGAAAATGACAGGGACTTTTTGGTCCTCCCGGGGATTCGTTATAGAATATAACCAAAATAGCGGGACGAAATTTCACATTTTGTTCATAAAATGCTTACAATCTCTTGACATCTATGGCAAGGACTCCTAAAATAGGATTCAATATGAGTCGGTGCGGTGATGCTTTACAGCAGTGACTCAGGGGTACTTGTTGATTATGGGATTCCTGTGGCAATGGTGTACAGGGCACCATTGCCATTTTTTGTTTTTGTGGAACGGAGCCTGTGCGAAATCTTTTTCAATCGATTTCGTCTGCTGGCTCTTCGGGCAGGCGGGGAGAACTCTCTTATCAGCAGATACGCCAATATCCTAAAATGGGAGGGAAGAATTTTGGCAAAATATATTGTTAAAAGAGTGATTCTTGCAATCATCACAATGTTCTTGATCTGCTTTATCACCTTCTTCGCCATGAATGCCATTCCTGGTGGTCCGTTCAACGGTGAGAAGGCCAAATCAGCCGCCGTCATGAAAGTCCTGAATGAAAGATACGGCCTCGACAAGCCGGTCGGCGTTCAGTTCGTGAACTACATGAAAAATATTATGCACGGCGACTTCGGCGTCTCTCTGAAGACAGGCCGCGACATCGCAACGACGATCCGCACCCGCTTTGCGGTCTCCGCCAAACTGGGTCTCATGGCGATTCTGGTCGCCCTCATCCTCGGCGTCGTGCTGGGATGCGTCGCGGCGCTTAATCGAAACAAGTGGCAGGATCATGTGATCATTTTCTTTGTCACTTTGTTTACGGCGATGCCGTCCTTCGTCATGGCGTCCTTTTTATTGCTCATTTTCTGTATCCAGCTGAAAATTATTCCGGTCTGGAGCACGGCTAATCCCAACTATGTGCTGCCCGTGATTGCTCTGTCGCTGTCCCCCATGGCCAATATTACACGACTCACCAAGACGTCCATGCTGGATGCCCTGGGGCAGGATTACGTCCGCACGGCCAAGGCCAAGGGCGTCTCTCCGATCAAGGTGATCTTTGTCCACACCTTGAGAAATGCTCTGATTCCGGTCATCACATACGTCGGCCCGCTGACAGCTGCCATCCTGACAGGCTCTCTGGTCGTCGAGAACATTTTCACGATCGGTGGACTTGGATCAGCTTTTGTCGATTCCATCACCAACCGCGACTACACGATGATCATGGGCGTGACCATTTTCCTCGCCATGATCATGGTCGTGATGAACCTGATCTGCGATCTGGTCTACAAAGTGGTGGATCCGAGAATTAAGTTTGACTGATAGGAGGCATTGTTCAACTATGACAGAAAATTACGATATTCCCACGCCTAAGAAGCGGCTCCTCAGCCTGCAGATAGACCCGAAGAAATTCGAGAAAGCGACAGACGAGGAGAAGAAGCAGCAGGACGTCATGGCGGAGTCCACGACATTTTTCAAGGACGGCATGCGCAGGCTCATGAAGAACCCGCTGGCTGTGATCTCCATGATCATTCTCGTTCTTGTCATTGTGGTGATGATCTTTGCGCCTGCGGTTGTCCCCTACGGCTACGAGGAAATCATCACGGTCGAGGGCGTTCGCGACAAGCAGGCGGCCAACATGAAGCCCTTTGAGTTCTCCCCCAAGGAGCAGGCGTACATGGAAAAGTACAACGTCAGGATCTTCCCCCACATCATGGGAACCGATGAGCTGTGCCGCGACTATTTCATCCGTGTCGTCTATGGAACAAGGGTTTCTTTCTTCGTCGGAATCTTCGCCTCCTTCATGGTCCTTATCATCGGCACCATCTACGGAGCCATATCGGGATATGCGGGAGGACGAACGGACCTGATTATGATGCGAATCGTGGATATTATTTATTCCCTTCCCGACATCCTGATCATCATCCTCCTGTCGGTGGTCCTTCGCGAGACGCTGGATCTGTCGCATGTGCCGCTCCTGGGCAAGCTGGGATCCAACATGGTCTCCATGTTCATCGTCTTCGGCCTTCTCTACTGGGTCGGCATGGCGCGCCTTGTCCGCGGCCAGATCCTCACGGTCAAGGAAAATGAGTATGTCCTGGCGGCCAAGTCCATGGGCGCGTCTTCCGGACGAATCATCCGCAAGCACATTCTGCCCAACTGCCTGTCGGTCATCATCATCACGACGGCACAGGAGATTCCGTCGGCCATCTTCACAGAGTCCTACCTGTCCTTCATCGGACTTGGCGTCGCTCTGCCCATGCCGTCCCTCGGATCTCTCGCCAACGCCGCGCGAAGCGGCATGCAGTCCTATCCGTGGAAGCTTGTCTTCCCGGCCGTTGCGATCATTCTCATCGTCCTCGCATTCAACCTCATCGGTGATGCCATGCGCGATGCCTTTGATCCCAAGCTGAAGCAGTGATGAAAGACGATGAGGAAGGGGAAAATGAACTATGGCTGCATTTAATAAAGCACAGGTGAAAGAGAAGATGCAGGAAAATGAGGAGGATGTGATCCTCTCCGTGCGCGACCTGCACACGACTTTCTTTACAGATTCAGGGGAAGTGCATGCGGTAAATGGCGTGTCCTTCAATCTGCGAAAAGGCAAGATAATGGGCGTGGTCGGTGAGTCCGGTTCCGGCAAGTCCGTGACGGCTTACTCGATCATGCAGATCCTGGCCTCCACCGGCCGGGTGACCCAGGGAGAGATCCTCTACAAGGGCCAGAACATTTTACACTACAATAAAAAACAGATGGACGCTTTCCGCGGCGACAAGTGCTCCATCATTTTCCAGGATCCGATGACGTCGCTCAATCCGACTTTTACGGTCGGATGGCAGCTCCGTGAGGCTCTGCAGCTTCATACCGAGTACAGGACAAAGGATGCGGCCAACAAGAGGGCCGTGGAGCTCCTCAAGATGGTCGGCGTCAACGAACCGGAGAGCCGCATCAGGCAGTACCCGTTCGAGCTGTCTGGTGGTATGCGGCAGAGAGTTATGATCGCTATGGCTCTTGCCTGCGAACCGGATATTCTCATCGCCGATGAGCCGACGACCGCCCTCGACGTGACCATTCAGGCGCAGATCCTTGAACTCATGAAGGATCTGCAGAAGCAGCTGGGGATGGCCATTATTCTGGTCACGCATGATCTGGGCGTCATCGCTTCCATGTGCGACGAGGTCATCGTCATGTACGGCGGCCGCGTCTGCGAGAGAGGGACGGCGGACGACATCTTCTACAGACCATGTCACGAGTACACCAGGGGACTTCTCCGCTCCATCCCCAATGTGGACAATATGAAGGAGAAGCTTGTCCCGATCGGCGGAACACCCATCAATATGCTGGCTATGCCGGAGGGATGCGCCTTCTGCCCCCGCTGTGAGAATGCTCTCAAGATCTGTCTCACGGAGAAGCCCGAGGAGCTGCAGATGCCGGACGGCCACTACGCGGCCTGCTGGATGAATGTGAAGCGGGCCTATGAAGAAGAAAGAAAAGAGAAAGCGGGAGAGGAGGTGCATGCATAATGGCAGCGGAAGCAAAAAAGAAGAGCGACTATCTTGTCGAGGTGCATGACCTCAAGGAATATTTTCCGGTCAAGACAGGCTGGTTCAGCACGATCCCTTTAAAGGCCGTCGACGGCGTGTCCTTTAACATCAGGGCGGGCGAGACCCTGGGTCTCGTCGGGGAGTCCGGCTGCGGCAAGACGACTGTGGGACGGACGCTGCTGCGCCTCTACGAGCCGACAGGCGGCGAGTTCTACTTTAATGGAGAGCTCGTCACGGACAAGAACATTCAGCCTCTGAGGAAAGAGATGCAGATGGTCTTTCAGGATCCATATTCCTCTCTCAATCCCCGTATGACAGTTGAGGATATTATCGGAGAGCCACTGGACATCCACCATCTCTACAATACAAAGTCAGAGCGCCACGACAGGATTATGGAGCTCATGGAGCTGGTCGGACTCAATGCGGAGCACGCAACCCGCTACGCCCATGAGTTTTCCGGCGGCCAGAGACAGAGAATCGGAATCGCCAGGGCTCTGGCGGTCAATCCCAAGTTCATCGTCTGCGATGAGCCGGTCTCTGCTCTCGACGTCTCCATTCAGGCCCAGGTCATCAACATGTTTGAGGAGCTGCAGGAGAAGCTGGGCGTGGCCTATCTCTTTATCGCCCACGACCTTTTGGTTGTCCACCACATCAGCAAGAGAATTGCCGTCATGTATCTGGGCAAGCTTGTCGAGATCGCAGATGCCGATGAGCTGAATGATCATCCGATCCACCCGTATACCCTGTCTCTGCTGTCAGCGGTCCCGATTCCGGATCCAAAGACGGCCAGGGAGTCCAGGCGAATTGTCCTCGAGGGCGATGTCCCGTCCCCGCTCCACATGCCGTCCGGCTGCCCGTTCAGAACACGCTGCCGCTATGCGACGGAAAGATGTGCAGAGGAGATGCCGCCTCTCACAGACCGGGGCAGAGGCCACATGGTGGCCTGCTGGGAGAAATAAATCTGGTGAAAATGGGCTTTTTCAGCCTGTTTCATCGGTTCCTTTTTTCGGAGCCGCATAAAAACTTATCCTATCCAAGGAGGGAAACATATGAAAAGAAAAGTAATGTCTATTGTTCTTGCCACAGCCATGACAGCCGGCATGCTGTCCGGATGCGGCAGCGCTGCATCAGCACCGACAACTGCTTCTACATCGACAGCGACAAGCGAGGCAGCAACAACATCCACAGGTGAGGCGAATGCATCTTCGACAGCCTCAGGCGCTGATGACGCGGAATGGGCTTCCAAGATCACCTTCAAGGCTTCTGCCAGCAATGAAGCTGCTCCGGACTGGTCCGATTACGACAAGCTGATCAGCGACATCTACACAGATACGGATCTTGAGGACCGTGAAGCCAAGATGCACGAGGCAGAGGATATGCTCATGGCCACAGGCGCTGTGCTTCCGATCTACTACTACAATGATATGTATCTTGAGAAGACTGCTTTCACAGGCGACTATGCAACTGTCTTCGGCACCAAGTACTTCATGTATGCAAAGGAAGACGGCCAGGCGACGGACAAGATGAGAATCAACCTTGCATCTGAGCCTGACCACCTCGATCCGGCACTCAACAGCTCCGTCGACGGTGCGGCCCTTGCATCTAATTCCTTCGTTGGTCTCTACACATCGGACAGCGACGGAAAGATCGTACCGGCTCTTGCGGACGGCGATCCGGAAGTTGCAGATGACAACGTCACCTATACTGTCCATATGAAGAAGGATCTTAAGTGGTCTGACGGCTCCACGCTCAACGCGAATGACATTGTCTACTCCTGGAAGAGAGCAGCCAACCCTGCGACAGCATCTGATTACTCCTACCTCTTCACCGTCTTTGATGGCTATTCAGAGGACGGCTCCACAGAGATCAACGTCTCTGCTCCGGATGAGAACACGGTTACCTTCAAGCTGGCAGCTCCCTGCCCGTACATCATGAACCTCCTCGCCTTCCCAGTCTTCATGCCGGTTCCTCAGGCAGCGGTCGAGGCAGCTGATCCGGATGGCAGTAACCCGGGCGCATGGGCACAGGAGGCAGGCTTTGTCTCCGACGGCGCATTCACCCTCAAGGAATGGAAGCACAACGAGTCCATGACCTATGTCAAGAACCCGAACTTCTACGATGCTGACAACGTCTCTGTCGACGAGCTTGACTTCATGCTCTCCGCAGATGATACCGCTATCCTCGCTGCCTTCAAGTCCGATGACCTTGATTATGCGGATACTGTTCCGAACGACGAAGTCGCTAATCTCAAGGACACGCCGGAGTTCCATGTCATCGATAACCTCGGTACATATTATGTCGCCTTTAACGTCAACTCCGAGATGTTCAAGGGCAAGACGGTTGACGAGGCGTGCGCTATGAGACGTGCTCTCGGCCTTCTCATCGACCGCCAGTACATCGTCGACACCATCGGCCAGACGGAGCAGGAAGTGGCTACGGCCTTCATCCCGTCCGCTATGAGCGATGGACACGACGGCAAGTTCAAGACCGATGACGATGCTTACACCTACCCGATCAAGGGCGGCTACTATGAAGACTACTCAGTCGCTGGCGAGGCCAACACAGAGGAGGCCAAGAAGCTCCTTGAGTCTGCAGGATATAAGTTTGGCGATGACGGCAAGCTGAGCAGCGATACGCCGCTTACCATCAAGTATCTTACAAACGAGGGTACTGCACATGAGGCGATTGCCCAGGCGATCCAGCAGGATCTTTCTGCAATCGGTGCTACCGTTGAGATCTCTGTGGAGGACTGGCAGACATTCCTCAATGACCGCAAGTCCGGCAACTTCGACGTCGCCCGTGAGGGCTGGCTCGCCGACTACGACGACCCGATCAATATGCTCGAGATGTTCCAGTCCACATCCGGCAACAACGACTGCCAGCTGGGCAAGTAAGCTGCCAATTGCATAAGGCATGAAACAAAAAGATCCGCCAGGGCGCATATCCCTGGCGGATTTTTTTGGAATTTTGTAACTGTTCAGGACGGGCTCTTTGCGGAGAGAAAAACATGTCCTCAGCGGCG
>OMTP01000248.1 GCA_900313955.1 uncultured Lachnospiraceae bacterium
CACTCCGGAAATGCTTTCCAAAGGGCTCCCATTGGCTGACGAGTGAACAGTAACAAAAAAACACGTCCCACATCGACGCATCAGTGCCATGATGCACGGCTACATCGCCTGTGATCCCTGCGGCAGACCTCTTGCGCCGTTTCAGACCTGGCGCAACACAAACACCCAGCAGGCAGCGGACGAGCTAACGGACCTCTTCGTCATGTACATTTCGTTGAAGTGCTGTAAACAAGCTCGACGACCTTCACCCCAGCAAGTCGGCCAAATCCCGCCCTCGCTGGGGTCCCAAGGCTTCCCCGGAGCCACTTTGACCCCAGCAAGTCGGCCAAATCCCGCCCTCGCTGGGGTCTCAAGGCTTCCCCGGGGCCACTTTCACCCCAGCAAGTCGGCTATATCCCGTCCTCGCTGGGGTCCCAAGACTTCCCCGAAGCCACTTTCACCCCAGCAAGTCGGCCATATCCCGTCCTCGCTGGGGTCTCAAGGCTTCCCCGGGGCCACTTCAATCCCAGCAAGTCGGCCAAATCCCGCTCTCGCTGGGGTCCCGCAGCGGAACAAAAAGGCCTCCCTCTCAGGCACATTCGATTTTCGCCGCCTGCTTTTGCGGCGAAAATTACTAAACCTGAGAGGGAGGCCTTTTTGTGCAGCGGAGGTCCGTGCCATTAGCTGAGCAGCGCCTTGTCGTTCGCGAACTCCTCGCCGCTTATAAGCTCAAACTGATGCAACAGATTCTCGACCGTCAGATGCTTCTTCTCCTCACCCTTGATGTCAAGAATCACCTTGCCCTCATTCATCATGATGAGGCGGTTGCCATGGGCAATCGCGTCCTTCATATTGTGCGTGACCATAAGCGTGGTCAGATTATCCTTCTTGACGACCGTCTCCGTCGCATTCAGAACCTTCTCAGCCGTCTTGGGGTCAAGAGCCGCCGTGTGCTCGTCAAGAAGAAGAATCTTGGGCTTCCTCAGAGTCGCCATGAGCAGAGTCAGCGCCTGGCGCTGGCCGCCCGACAGAAGGCCGACCTTGGCCGTCATGCGGTCCTCAAGACCGAGATCAAGAATCTTCAGCTTCTCCCTGTACATCTCCTTCTCATCCGCAGTGACACCCCAGGTGAGACCGCGGCGGCGTCCCCGGCGGGCCGCCAGAGCCAGATTCTCCTGGATCTCCATCGTAGCCGCCGTAC
This sequence comes from uncultured Lachnospiraceae bacterium, assembly GCA_900313955.1. Lineage (GTDB taxonomy): Bacteria > Bacillota > Clostridia > Lachnospirales > Lachnospiraceae > Chordicoccus. Next base: position 1,181 of record OMTP01000248.1, read on the forward strand.
CCGTCATAGGATCCTGGAAGACACGTCCGATGTAAGGCGCACGCCTGAAATCAGGCAGACCCGTGACATCCGTGCCGTCGATGATAATCGACCCTGAGTCAACCGGCCAGACGCCCGCAATCGCATTCAGCATCGTGGACTTGCCTGCACCGTTGCCTCCGATGACCGTGACAAAATCCCCGTCATTTAAAGTGAGATCAATCCCGTTCAGAGCATGCTTTTCATTAATCGTGCCCAGGTTAAACGTCTTGGTAATATTCTTAAGTTCCAGCATTTACTTACCCTCCCCGCTCGCGGAATTCTTTCCTGCTCTCCGGAAGGAGCTTCTGGACTGGCCGCGCAGATACGGCACCGCCAGGAAAATGGCCACGATGATGGCAGTGAACATCTTCATCATATTAGAATCAAGTTTCAGCCAGAGGACAATCGTGTAGACGATGTAGTAAATGATACCTCCGACAACAACGAAAATGAGTCTTCCGGCGAAGTTGAGATGCTTCTTAAAAATGGCTTCTCCGATGGTCTCACCGATGATGACGGCGGCAAGGCCGATGACAATGGAACCGCGGCCGGAGTTGACATCTGCAAATCCGGAGTACTGGGCAGAGAGGCCGCCAGCCAGAGCGACAATGGCGTTGGAGAGAGCAAGTCCCAGAAGCTTCATCGAGTTGATGTTGATGCCCTGTGCCTTGGCCATCTGCTGATTGCATCCTGTCGCGCGCAGAGCCGATCCAACCTCCGTTCCGAAGAACCAATAGAGGACGGCGATGAGAGCAGCGACAAAAATGAGCAGGACCACAATGGATCTGGGAATAGAGAGGCCGGAGATGACCAGGGTGCTCTTGGCGTTGACCGCCGTGTTGGCCTTAAAGCCCATGATGGCCAGGTTAATGGAATAGAGAGCATACTGGGTCAGAATTCCGGCGAGAATCGCCGGAATGCCAAGTTTCGTGTGAAGAAGGCCCGTGACCGCGCCCGCGGCAAGACCCGCGAGGAAGGCCACCAGAATAGCCACCCAGGGATTCACACCCTTCAGAATCAGCATAGCTGTCACGGCACTTCCCGTTGCAAACGTACCATCGACAGAAAGATCGGCCACATCCAGGAGACGGAAGGTGATATAGACACCCAGCGCCATGACTCCCCAGAAAAGGCCCTGGGCGATCGCGGCCGGCAGTCGGCCCAGAAGATCCAGTCCATTTAAAGACTGAAAATAAGCTGCAGCACTCATTTGATAAATTCCTCCAAAATTCTGGTGCCTGTCACCAGACATTTTCAACAATTCAGACGATTGTGGATGCGGGGACGGATCTGTTGTCCTCAAAGATGAGGGCAGCAGATCCGTCCCCGTGTCCTCGTTCTCTACCGAAAAGGAGGGGTGCCGCTTTCGCAGCGCCCCACTCCTTTATGGTGTTGTATTCAGTTGACTTATGAGACGGATCAGGATGCGGATGACTCATCCGGTGTGTAAGCTTCGTAGCCGTCCGGAGCTGTGATTCCAAGCTGCTCGCAGATAGTCGGGTTGTACTCCTTGACAGGGTTGTCGTAGTATTCAATCGGCATTGTGGAGATATCAGACTCACCCTTGAGGATCTTGGCTGCCATCTCACCGGTCTTCTGGCCGAGGCCATAGTAGTCGATGGAAAGGGTTGCGACACCGCAGCCGCTCATGATGCCTTCCTCGCCGCAGATGATCGGCATCTTGGCCTGGGAAGCGACGTTGTTGATGGCTGTTGTGCAGGAAGCTGCTGTATTATCGGTCGGGATGTAGAGAACATCGCACTCGGAGCAGGCCTGCTGTGTGACGGATGTGACATCGTTGGAGTCGGAGAATGTGTAGGTCTTGACTGTCAGGCCTTCCTCTTCGGCATACTTCTGAACCTCATCCGCCTGGTACTTGGAGTTGGGCTCTGCGGAGCAGTAGAGAATTCCAAGTGTCTTGGCATCCGGAACAAATTCCTTGACCATAGCCGCCTGCTGATCGAGCGGAGCCAGATCAGAGGTACCGGAGATGTTGCCGCCGACCGTACCGTCGAAGCCGTCGATATTGAGGGCGACGCCATACTCTGTGATGGATGTGCCAAGGATCGGGATGTCCTTTGTCGCTGCTGCAGCTGCCTGCAGAGAGGCTGTTGCGTTGGCAAGAATAAGATCGCACTTCTCAGAGACAAGGTTTGTGCAGATCGTGGTTGCTGTTGCGGAATCGCCGGCAGCGTTCTGCTCGTCGAACTTGACAGCGTCCTCGCCCAGCTCCTTCTTCAGCTCGTCCTCAAAGCCCTTGGTTGCCGCATCAAGAGCCGGATGCTGAACCAGCTGACAGATACCGACAAGATAGGTCTTGTCCGATGTCGTTGCTGCCGTGGATGATGCCTCTGCTGTCGAAGCTGTTGATGCTGCTGCAGATGCTGTCGAGGTTGTGCTCGAAGAACTGCCGCAGGCAGCAAGGCCCAGGCTCATGGCAGCTGTCATACAAAGTGCAATCACTTTCTTGTACATTTTCATAATAAGTTCCTCCTTTTTCCCTTTTATGCTTTAATGCATGTGTGCGTCAGCGTATTGATACTGCACACTGTTAAAGTATTTATGCATCATCATACTCGCAAATGGGGATAAAGTCAACTTTTCAGATGATGTAAAACCAGGCGTCGGACTGGTCAATTTCCTTCTTCTCAACCTGGAAGTCGGAGTCGAAATTGTACGTGAGCTCCTGATTCTTGATGGAGATCTTCGCCCCCTCAGGGATGGACGTCGTGATGAAGGCGTTGGCGCCGATCACAGCCCCCTTGCCGATGACCGTATTGCCGCCCAGAATCGACGCACCGGCATAGATGGTCACATTGTCCTCGATGGTCGGGTGGCGCTTCTTGCCCTTCAGGAGCTGGCCCTTGCGGGTGGACAGCGCGCCTAGAGTCACGCCCTGGTAGACCTTGACGTTGTCACCGATGATCGTGGTCTCGCCGATGACGATGCCGGTTCCGTGGTCAATGAAGAAATATTTGCCGATGCTTGCTCCCGGATTGATGTCAATGCCGGTCCAGCTGTGGGCGATCTCGGACATCATGCGGGGGATCGTCGGAACCTTGAGGACATAGAGCTCATGTGCCAGGCGATAGATGAGAATAGCATAGAGGCCCGGATAGGAGAAAATGATGTCGTCCTTGCTGTCCGCGGCCGGATCACCGTCGAACTCCGCCTGCAGGTCCGTCTCAATGTACTCGCGAATCTTGGGAATCGTAGCTAAAAACTTGCAGGAGAGGTCCTGAGCTTCCTTCGTCAGTTCCTCAAGCTTTCTTCCCTCATTTTCTCTCTTGCACTGCATGGCAAGAGCAATCTGTTTCGTCAGTTTAAAATGCACATCTTCTACCAGAGTCTGCGTGACGCTCTCGACCGTATAGTAGCGAATCTGCCTGGTCCTGTAAAAGCCCGGGAAAATGATTCTCTGCAGGATCTCGATGATCTCCTCAACCGCATCCTGCTCCGGCTCATTGAAATTGTTGGCGCGGTCGATATACTTGCCGCCCCTGTAGTCATCAATAATCGCATCCGAAATTCCTCGGATGCGGCTGTTCAGTTCTTCCATCCTTTTCTCCTCTCCTTAGCGGCAGGGAACCAAAAGGGACGGTTCTTCGTGGTCCCGCCCCGGGACCACGAAGAACCGTCCCTTTTGGTCCCATCGCTTCCTCTTTATCCTCTCTGACAGTCACGCATTCTGAACAAGCGCCAGAATCTGATCCTTGGGAATGAAGCCGACCGACTGAGCTGCAACCTCGCCGTTCTTAAAGACAATGAGAGTCGGGATCGCACTGACGCCGTATCTGGCGGCCAGCTCCCCATTTGCATCAACATCAATTGCACCGACCTTAAAGCCCTCTGCCTCATTTGCAATCTGGTCAACAAGCGGGGAGAGCATTCTGCACGGTCCGCACCATGTTGCCCAAAAATCCACAAGAACCGGCTCCTTAGCCTTCAGCACTTCTGCTTCAAAATTATCTGTTGTAATCGTCACCTTTGCCATTTTCCTATCTCCTTATTAATCGTACTGTTTTTGTAGGATTTATTTTCTTTTATCTTACACGAAAAACTGGATATGTCAAGGGGATTCATCCAACGGCTTTCGGGTATCCGTTGTCGTCCAGAGTGTAGTAGCCCGTCTTGACAAGCTCCTTCTTATAGTTGTCTTTGGTGATGACAACCGGAGTCAGGAGATAGGATGGAACAGTCTTCGTTCCATTGTTGTACGTCTCCACATCGAAGACGCAGTCAAAATCCCATTTTCCGGCGTCAACCAGATCCTCGTCAGGAGTGAGGCCCTTGAGAAGCGCCTGACCCAGAGTATAGGCGACGAGAGACTCATTCGCCTCCGCCTTATAGATGGTCATCGCCTGTCTGCCGTCGATGATGTTGGCCAGATTCTGCTCATCGCCATCCTGGCCCGTGATCAGAACCTGATTTGAACCGGCGTAGGTTGCCTTGATCGCGTCCGTGACGCCAAGGGCAAGACTGTCGTTGGCGCAGATCACAGCGTCGAGCTGCGTTCCGTCAACGTAGTACTGGCCCAGCAGATCCTCAAAGCGCTTCTTGGCCGTGTCTCCCGACCAGTCCTCTGTCGCCGTCGCCTCCAGAGTATCCTGGCCGGAGGGAACCGCCAGCTTACCCGCGTCGATGTAAGGCTTCAGCGTGTCATAAGCACCGTTAAAATAATATCCGGAATTGTTGTCCGCCATGCTGCCTGAGGCAAATTCGACGTTGACAGCAGGATCGGACGCCGCTAAATCTCCGACGTCAAGCGTATCGACAACGTACTGGGCCGCAAGCGTGCCCACCTTGTAATTGTCAAAAGACACGTAGTAGTCGACGGCGTCCGTGTTCATAAGGAGACGATCGTAGGAGATAATCTGTATCCCTGCAGCTTTTGCCTTCGCGAGCACATCTTTCAGCGCACCCCCATCCACCGGGGAAATGATGAGCAGACTCACCCCGTCCGTGACCATGGCGTCGATGTCGGTTTTCTGCTGCTCACTGCTGTTCCGGGCATAGACAACTTCGGTCTGATAGCCTGCCTTCTTAAATTGAGAGGCCAGATAGCTTCCGTCCAGCTTCCATCGGTTGACATCCTCAGTCGGCAGGGAAACGCCCACTTTCTGGGACAGAGTCGTGTCCATCGAGCTGGCCGCCCCGGCGGGATTCATTTCTGCCTCCGACACCGCCTCTGACTTGGAAGCCGCCGCCTGAGAGGCGACATCCGCTCCCTTTGTCGACCCGCATCCCCCGGTAAAAAGCGCTCCCGCGCACAAAAAAGCCGCCATAACAAATGCACCAAGCCGCTTTTTTCTCATTTTCCAAGTATCCTTTCTGAAAATGCATTTGCATATGTAACTACAGAATGAATATCTGCACAGGGACGAATCGCCGGAGCAATATCCATTTTCCAGCAGGAAAATGGATATTCCCTGCAATTTCCTTCCCTCACCGCTCAATGCGCCAGGATCTCGCAGCCATCTTCCGTCACAACGACCTGCACTTCCCACTGGGCGGAAGGACTGCCGTCCTCGGTGTAAATGGTCCAGCCGTTGCCGCTATCCTCGTAGATGTCGTCCCCTCCCATATTGACCATGGGTTCGATCGTGAAGCACATGCCCGGAACCATGAGCATACCCTCGCCCGGCTTTGAGACGTAGCTCACGAAGGGATCCTCGTGGAACTCAATTCCGCAGCCGTGGCCGCCGATCTCGCGCACGATCGTGTATCCATTTTCAAGGGCGTGCTGATGGACAGCGGCGCCCATGTTGCCCATCGGCGTCCAGGGGATGACGTTCTTGATGCCGATCTCGACGCACTCGCGGGTGACTTCGACCAGCTTCTTCTTCTCCGGGGAGACGTCGCCGATGAGGAACATTCTTGAGGAATCGGAAAAATATCCGTCAAGAATGGTCGAGCAGTCGACGTTGATGATGTCTCCGTCCTTTAAAATGGCCTTGTCCGAGGGGATGCCGTGGCAGACCTCATCATTGACCGATGTGCAGACGCTCTTGGGGAAGCCCTCGTAGTTCAGGCAGGCCGGCGTGCCTCCCATGCGGATGGTGGTGTCGTAGACGATTTTATCGATCTCCTCTGTGGACATGCCCGCGTGAATGGCTGCAGCGACATTGTCCAGGCAGGCCATATTAATCTTGGCGCTCTCTTTGATGCCCTCGATGTCTTTGGCGCTCTTCAAAAGCTTATGATCAGGCACTTCGATGCCCTGTCTCGCAAAGGACTTGATCTTCTCATCGAACGCCATGTGGCATGCCTTGTACTTCCGTCCACTCCCGCACCAGCAGGGATCGTTTCTTCCAATTTTATGATTTGGTAAATGCATTCTTATTTCCTCACTTTCTTTCCGATGAGACATTATAGCTTATACTAAGAAAATGCGCCATACAAAAAAAGTGCCTGTCACCGGACAACTTAGAATGTTCTAAATTGTCCGGTGACAGGCACTTGCTTTCCCTTAGGATACCACGCGGCGGATGGCCACGATGGACTTGCAGTTGGCGGAGCGGTCATGGGTGATGCCCCACTGGCTGCCCTTGGCCTCGATGATCATGCCGTTGCCGTCGTAGATGGCAACGTGACCGGAGTAGACGATGATGTCGCCTGCCTGCGCCTCAGAGAGAGAGCTGACTTTTGTGCCGACGGAAGCCCACTCACCGGAAGTGCAGTAGCCGCCGCTGTAACCGATCGCGCCCTGAAGGACAAGCCATACAAAATGGGAGCAGTCGCACCCGTTTGTGAGAGAGGAGCCGCCCCAGACATAGGGGTTGCCGACGAACTGGTCTGCATAGGAAACGATGGCTGAACCGCTGCCAGAATAGGTCCTGGAAGAAGAACTTTCCTCCCCGCTGCTCGATGATGCAGATGAACTCGATGCTGCGGACTTGGAGGATGTTGACGTCCCCTCTGTCGCACTTCTCGTCGTGCTGGCCGTGCCGCGGTTGACTTCTTCCTCAGCTGTGCCGACATCGATGTTGCTCTCATCACTCTCATTGCCATCTCCAACCGTATCGACGGTCTCGCCGCCGACGGATGCCTCCCCCGCGCTGCCGGAGCCGGAAGAAGACTTCGCGGAGGACGTGGATGTGCTCGAAGATTTCCTGCTTGCAGATGCCGCCTGCTGAGCTGCCTTCTGACGAGCAGCCTCTTCTGCAGCGGCCCTGGCCGCCGCCTCAGCCGCTGCCTTCTTCTCAGCCTCGATCTCGGCTAAGCGCTCATTTTGCTGGCTGATAAGAGATGTGATCTGATTTGCAAGAGATTTTGCCTGGGAGATCTGGCTCGCGTAGCTGCTGCTCTCGGCCTTCTTGGCATTGACCTGACTCTCGAGATCACTCTTATTTCCCTCCAGAGCAGACTTCTGCGCACTCAGCTGTTCCTTCTGGGCATTCAGCTGCTCCTTCTGGTTCTCAAGGCTGGCCTTCTGATTTTCAAGATCTGCTTTTTCGGACTCGAGCTCCTTCTTCAGCTCTGTGACCGTATTGACAGCCTCGACCAGCTTTGCCTGAGCGTCCTCGTCCTCTTTGGCGATGGCAGATGCATTTTCCGCCTTGTTCATAAGGGATGTGACATCATCGGAGGCAAGGATGGAAGTCGCAAGGCCTTTGGTGCCGCCATTTTCATAAATATACTGGATGCGCTTCTTCATGGCCGCATACTGATCGTCGCGATCCTTCTCGGCCTTCTCCAGCTTCTTCTGAGTCTCCTCGATCTTCGCCTCCGTGTCGTCAATCTGACTCTGCGTCGCGTCAATCTGTCCCTGGGTCGCATCAATCTGGCTCTGCGTCGTCTCGATGTCCGCCTCCGCTTCATTGATCTGGACCATAAGGTCGACAATGTCAGCATTGAGACTTGTAATCTGGGACTGAACCTGCTTCTGTCTGGCAGAGAGTTCATCCAGAGACGCCTCTGCAGCGCTCAGCTGGGCCTCCGCCTGTGCCTTCTGTGTCTTTAAATCGCTCTCCTCATCGGCCAGAACCGGCATCGTCAGCTGAAAAACCATGAGGGAAGCCAAAAATATGCTTACAATCTTTTTCTTCAATACTACATACCTCTCTTCTTTTTGCTCATTCCATCTTCATCCCCTTACGAGTGAAACAATACTGAGCCCGGCGCGTCAATGCTAAAAAAGCACTTCCACGATTCGCTCGGCCTCATTACAGATGAAACAGAGTTGTAACAATTTCTTATCCTGAAAATGGGGTGTGTTTCTTATCTGTTACGATTTTGTTACGGAATTAAATCAAAAACATTAAATGTCCTAAACGCAATCGATGTGATAAAGTTTACATTACAAATGTGACATAAATGTGAAGTAAATGTGAATCATGGAACTCGTTCCATCCCTTTCCACCGAAAACTGACTGTTTCCGGCATCCATTTGTGGAACCTTTTCCATTTCCGGCCATTATAACACGTTTTTATGATCCACGCAAGAGGCCGGATCGGCCGGCAGACGTGTGAACTGTAACCAGGTTACAGTTCACGCGTCATTCAGCGTGTTCCCCTGGGAAAGCACTTCCGGAGTGGACCTATAGGGGATGTCCGCGTAGGAAGTGCTTTTCCAGGGGAGCCCTGGCTGACCCGTGAACTGTAACGTAACCAGTGTTGCAGTTCACGGGGCACCCCGGCGCGTAGCAAAAAGACCTTCCATCAGGGCGCATTCGAATTTGCGCGCCCGCTTTTGCGCGCAAATTTACTAAGTCCGGATGGAAGGTCTTTTTGTGGAGCGACGTTGTGACCCACCCGTGAACTGTAACG
>OMTP01000246.1 GCA_900313955.1 uncultured Lachnospiraceae bacterium
GAAAGCATTTCCGGAGTGGACCTTTGAGGGGCGCTGAACGTCCAGTGGACGTTCGAAGAGCAGCCGACCGAAGCGGAGCGTAGAGGCCGCGAAGGAAGTGCTTTTTCGAGAGAGTTCTGTTACAGTTCACGGGGCACCCCGGCGCGGAGCACAAAGGCCTTCTTCCGGAGCGCATTCGATTTTCGCCGCCTGCTTTTGCGGCGAAAATTACTAAGTGAAGGAAGAAGGCCTTTGTGCGAAGCGGCGAAGTGACCCACCCGTGAACAGTAACCGCCTGTTGGCTGACGTGTGAACTGTAACGCGGAGGTTACAGTTCACGGGTCACCCCGGTGCGTAGCAAAAAGACCTTCCATCAGGGCGCATTCGAATTTGCGCGCCCGCTTTTGCGCGCAAATTTACTAAGTCCGGATGGAAGGTCTTTTTGTGGAGCGACGTTGTGACCCACCCGTGAACTGTAACACGCGGAGCCCCACCTGTGCAGAAGATTTGCATCCTTCTTTGACCTATGATAAAGTTAACGTATAAAGGAGGTCAGAGAGATGGAAGAGGTGTATCCGGGAATTTATCGGCTGGAGGCGTATCCGAGCGAGCAGCACAAGAGCTCCGGGACGCAGCAGGTGTATTTTTACCTGATCCCGGGAGATATGGATGAGAACGGCACGAGGGGAAGGAGTCTCCTCATTGACACGGGATATTTTACGGAGAGCGGCAGGACGGAAGTTCTGGAGGCCCTGTGGGGACTGGGCATAAGGGTCGCGGATCTCGATGTGCTCATCACCCACAAACACAACGACCACTGCGGTCAGGCGCACGTGCTCGAAGAGATGGGAGCCCGCATTTTCATGAATCCGGAGGAGGATGCACACGCCTACGACTGCATTTCTCTCAGTGTGACGGAGAGGGCCATGCGGGAGCAGAAGGATGTGCTGCGGCGGGTCGGCGTCACGAGCGCGCGGGAGCCTGAACTCTACGAGGATTTCCGTGTGCTCAACGAGATGCTGATGGGACCGGACTCGGAGGACATTTATCTCAAGGTGCCGAATTTTGGTTACGAACCCGTGCTGCCGGGCCAGGTTCTTCACTATGGGGATTTCCATTTGACGGTGCTGCCCCTGCCGGGCCACACGCGCGGCCAGGTCGGACTCGCCGATGAGGAAAAAAGGCTTGTCTTCCCGGCCGACTGTCTCATCAGGGGCGTCTCGCCCATCGTGCCGACCGTGGAGACGGACGAGCATCTGGTGAGAAAGCTCATCGCCTCCCTGACCCTCCTCAAGACGAATTACAGCGACTGCAGCATGTTCCAGATGCACGGCCCTGAGATCGCGGATGTCAAGGGCACAGCCGACAAAATCATTGCTTCTTATCAGAGGAAGATCCTCTCCATCATGCGGGCCGTCAAGACATGCTACGATCCCATGACCGTCAAGGAGATCATGGTCATCGGCTACGGCCTCCAGAAGGAGCCGGACACCGTCGAGACCTTCCTCACCTTCAAGATGATGCTGACCAAGACATTCTCCCTCGTCGAGTACCTCTTCGACGAAGGCTATATTGAGCGCTTCGAGGACGACGGCATGCTCTTCTATGCGCAGAAGTGAGTCCACGGGGATGCAGCATGTGCCTTCACCCATTCGTTAAAACGCCTAAAAATCCTGAAGGAAGGAGATAGTAATATGGCAAAGTATGTGATGGCCTTCGACGCGGGAACGACGTCGAACCGATGCATTTTATTCAACCATGAGGGACAGATCTGCTCCGTCGCACAGAAGGAGTTCAGGCAGTATTTTCCAAAACCGGGATGGGTCGAGCATGACGCGGAGGAGATCTGGTCGACCCAGATTGCGGTCGCCCATCAGGCCATGGAAAATGTCCATGCCACGGCGGGGGACATCGTCGCCATCGGCATCACCAACCAGCGTGAGACGACCATCGTCTGGAACCGGCTCACGGGCGAGCCGGTTTATCACGCCATCGTCTGGCAGTGCAGGAGGACCGCCGATATCGCCGACAAGCTCAAGGAAGAAGGCTACACGGATATGATCCGCCAGAAGACGGGCCTTGTCATCGATGCTTACTTTTCCGCGACCAAGATCAAGTGGATTCTCGACAACGTGCCGGGCGCGCGCAAACAGGCCGAGGCCGGCGAACTCCTCTTCGGGACAGTCGACTGCTATCTCATGTGGAAGCTGTCGGGCGGCAAAATCCACGCGACTGACTACTCCAACGCCTCCCGCACCATGCTCTTCAACATCAACACACTTGCGTGGGACGATGAGATTCTGAAGCTCCTCGATATTCCAAAGAACATGCTTCCGGAAGTGAAACCTTCATCGGGGATCTTCGGATACTCCGACGCGCGGATTCTGGGCGCGCCCATCCCCATCGCGGGCGTGGCGGGCGACCAGCAGGCGGCCCTCTTCGGGCAGACCTGCTTTCAGCCGGGCGAGGCCAAGAATACCTACGGCACGGGCTGCTTTCTTCTCATGAACACAGGGGAGAAGCCGGTCTTCTCGAAAAATGGCCTCGTGACGACGATCGCCTGGGGCATCGACGGCAAGGTCAACTACGCCCTCGAGGGCTCGGTCTTCGTGGCCGGGGCGGCTCTGCAGTGGCTGCGCGATGAGGTGAAGCTCATCGACTCGACGCCGGATTCTGAGTACATGGCGAACAAAGTCAGGGACACCAACGGCTGCTATGTCGTCCCGGCCTTCACGGGTCTCGGCGCGCCCTACTGGGATCAGTACGCCCGCGGCTGCATCGTCGGCCTCACCCGCGGCGTCAACAAGTACCACATCATCCGCGCGACCCTCGACTCTCTGGCCTACCTGACCCACGATGTTCTGAAAGCCATGGAGGCCAACGCCGGGACAAAGCTGGCCGGCCTTCGCGTCGACGGCGGCGCCTCCGCCAACAACTATCTTCTGCAGATGCAGTCCGATATCATCGACGTCCCCGTCATTCGTCCCTCCTGCGTCGAGACGACCGCCGTGGGTGCCTCCTATCTGGCGGGCCTCGCCGTCGGCTACTGGAAGGATCAGAAAGAAGTCATGAACAACTGGGACATCGACCGCACCTTCGAGCCGTCCATTCCGGCCTCCAGGCGGGCAGAGCTTCTGCACGGCTGGGACAAAGCGGTCCGCTGCTCGTTCGGCTGGGCTAAAGACTGAATTGCTGCAATTGTCTGGGGACAGGCAGCAGAATTTTAACACAATTGAGGTAACTACACTATGTATGATGCAATTTCTTCGACGTCATCCGTGACATCAGTTACAGTTCACGGGTGGGTCACAACGTCGCTCCACAAAAAGACCTTCCATCCG
>OMTP01000245.1 GCA_900313955.1 uncultured Lachnospiraceae bacterium
TCGCCGCTGAGGACATGTTTTTCTCTCCGCAAAGAGCCCGTCCTGAACAGTTACAATTCACTTATAAAATATGATATGGCTGCTCAACGGAACGCCTGACAAGTGTGAGGTCCGGGAGGACCCCGCTCAGCATCTGCGCGGTCTCGTCGATGAAGCAGTACTCAGTGCCGTAGTGGCCGGCGTCGATCATGGCAAGCCCCATGGACAGAGCGTCGGTCGCCGTGTGATAGTCGAGGTCGCCGGTCACAAGGACCTGGGCGCCCTTCTGAAGGGCATCGCCGACAGCACTCTTGCCAGCTCCTGAGGCGACGGCCGCCCTTGTGATGACCGTAGACGGGTCGCCGTAGACACGAATTTCCCGCAGGGCCGCTGCCCTCTTCACTTCTTCGGAAAATGCCCCCAGCGTCATGGCCTCCGGCAGATCCCCGATCCGCCCGAATCCGTAGGGCTCGCCGTCCCTCATGCCGGCCGGCTCCAGAAGCTGCGCATTTTGAAAATGCAGGTCGCGGGCGTTGCGATCGGCCATTTTCACGACATCGTAGTTTGTGTGCATGGAGAAACAGTTGATGTCATGTCTGATCATTTTCCGGATGCGCTTTCCCTTGAAGTCCTGGTCAGTGATGGTCTTAAGTGGTCTGAAAAGCAGGGGATGGTGGGTCAGGATGAGCTGGCAGCCCTTTTCGATCGCCTCGTCGACGGCCTTGTCGTCGCAGTCGAGCGACAGGTAGACGCGCGTGACGTCGGCGTTGAGGTCGCCCACCATAAGGCCCACGTTGTCCCAGTCCATGGCGTAGACGGGCGGGACCAATTGGTCAAGTACTTTCTTAACTTCCATGAGTTTCATTCACTTTATCTCCTCTTTGGTTCCCTCCTGTCATCTCTGTGATCGCCGCATCGACAAGCTTCCTCTCCTCAGAAAGTTCGCACAGGCGCTCCTCTGCGCTCTCTCCTGCGTGATCCCTGATCTCTTTTTCGATGGCAAGAAGGATGACTTTTCGCCTCCTCAGATAAGCGAGGAGAACCGGATTCCTTTCGCGGATGAGGCAGGGGCCGAAGTGGAGTTCCTCTTCTGTCATCTCCGGGATCGGCCCCGCCGTTGGGACGACCCTGATGACGGTGTAGTACTTGCTCTCGTCGAGGAGAAATTTCTCCTCTTCGATGAGAAGACCCAGTTCCGTCAGGGTCCTGCGGAAGGTGGCAAGCTCCGACTGGGGCGAGAGGACCAGCTCCGTAAAGTCAGGAAGCATGTCCCTCGCGTCCGCAAGGATCCGGCCCATGAGGGCTCCTCCCATGCCGGCGATGACGACCGAGACGCCTGTGTGAGGAAGCGCAGGAAGCATCTTCCTGTAATCGCGCGGGATGCCGCCCGTGAGCTCCGTGGAGGCTGCATTTTCCAGATGGGCACTTTGGATATGCTCTTTTGCGCGCGCAAGGGGGCCGGAGTTGATGTCCGAGCACAGGGCGCAGGGGACAGTGCCATTTTCCAGAAGATAGGTCGTCAAAAAGGCGTGATCGCAGCCCACGTCGAGAAGGGCGCAGCCGGGTGTCACGCAGCCGGCGACGGCCAGAAGACGCTGGGAAAGGTTTGTCATGCGGGGCTCTCCTCCTTCAGATGCAGGTGCAGGCGCTTTTTGCCGGTTTTGTACTCTTCGATAAGGCGGCGGCGCGTGATGAGCGAAGCAAATTCATTCATGTTCTCTTTGGCCAGATTTTTCATCTTCCGGTTGTTGGCGCGGCTCATAATGGACACGGTCACGTCGGTAAATGCCTTGTCAATTTCATCCTGACTTTTGAGCGGCAGGTCGGCGTGAAAGATTTCCTGGCAGCGCCTCTGGTTCTCGGCCTCCTCAAAGTTGGAAATGACCATCTTCTCATCGACGCGGCCCTTTTCCAGGCTCTTCCACAGAATTTCCGCCAGATTTCTGCAAAATGGATCTCCCAGGTCGTCGGGGCCAAGGAGCGGCGAGATGGATGCAAATGCCCCCGGATCCCGGACCAGGTAGCTCAAAAAGAGCTCTTCTGCTTTGACTTCGCCTCTGTTTCCGGGCTCTTCTTCCCGGCCAGGCTTTGGCTTTCTGTAGGCGGCCGCCGGGGTGCCGAGGGCCGCCAGCTGGTTCACGAGGCGGGTCAGTTCCTGAACGGGGAAGCCGTAGCGGTCGGCGACGGCCTGTATGTAATTGGCCCGCTCCAGGGGTTCGTGGAAGATGAGCAGTCTCTCGGCGCAGTCTCTCTGGAAAGCGGTTCTCTCGTCGGGCTCGTCCTGGCGATACTTTTTCATCTCCTCGTCGAGCATAAAGAGGAAGGAGTTGAGTGCGTGGTCCAGTCTGTCCTGAAAGGCTTCTGCCCCTTCGGCCTTGATGAATTCGTCGGGGTCCTTGTGGGGCTCAAGGCGGACGACGCGGGAGGAGATCCCGGCCTCCCTCAGAATCGGGGCTGCGCGCAGGGCGGCCAGTGTGCCGGCGCCGTCGCTGTCGTAGAGAAGCAGGACTTCTTTTGTGAAGCGGCGAAGGAGGGTGGCCTGCTGCTCGGTGAGGGCGGTTCCCAGGGAGGCCACGGCGTTGGTGAAACCTGCCTGGTGCATGGTGATGACGTCCATGTAGCCCTCGCAGAGAATCATGTAGTTTTTCTTTGTCGTCCTCGCGTACTGGAGGGCGTAGAGGTGGAGACGCTTGTTGAAGAGCTCGGTCTCTGGAGAGTTGAGATACTTGGGCTTGCCGTCGCCCATGACGCGGCCGCCGAAGCCGATGACCCGTCCTCTCTCGTCCATGATGGGGTACATGACGCGGTTCCAGAACTTGTTCATGACGCCTTTTCTGTCGTCATAGACGAAGAGACCAGAGGCCTTCAGCAGATCATCGGAGTAGCCGTCTTTTTTAAGCAGGCTGTAGAGCTCGCGGTTGGATGTGGAGTAGCCGAGGCCGAAGTGGAGGATGGTCGCATCGGTGAGCCCTCTCTTTTTCAGATAGGTGTAGCCGTGGGCCCCAGCCGGGGTCTTCAGCTGCTTATAAAACCATGTCGCCGCTTTCTTCTGGATTGCCAGAAGCTGGGTCTTCCTGTCTGCCTTGGCTTTCATCTCCGGTGTCTGCCTCACCTCGGGCAGGACGACCCCTGCCCGGTCCGCCAGCGCCTGCAGGGCTTCCTGGAAGGTCATGTGGTAGTACTGCATCATGAATGTGATCGCACTTCCGCCCGCATGGCAGCCGAAGCAGTAATAGAGCTGCTTGTTTGCGTCTACATGAAAGGAGGGGGTCTTCTCATTGTGGAAGGGACACAGTCCCATGTAATTGTTTCCTGACTTCTTGAGGCTCACCTCCTGTCCGACCACATCGACCAGATTTGTCCTCGACAGAACCTCTTCTACCACTTCATCCGGATACCGCATCCTCGCACCTCCTCTCTTCCTCAGATCCATACATTTGTTTTCTATTATATACCGAACACCGTGAAATTACTGCAACAAATTGAAATTTTTGGGCTTCTCGCTGGGGTTCCGTTACAGTTCACGGGTCACCCCGGCGCGGAGCACAAAGGCCTTCTTCCGGAGCGCATTCGATTTTCGCCGC
>OMTP01000244.1 GCA_900313955.1 uncultured Lachnospiraceae bacterium
GAAGCGGGTGTTGTAGGATTGCAGATGGTCGTAGGCAACAGCATATCGATCGATGAATGGCATGATCTCTTCGATCTTCGCCACGATACGCTTCTGCTCGGCGAGGGGAGGAAGAGGGAATACCGTCTCCAATATTTTTTCCTTCGAGATATTAGGCTGTGCACCACCAGCCCCTTGCTCAATAAACTGTTTTCTATGAGACAACAAATAGTAAAAAATATAGCGATCTTCAACATTATCAAACGGTATACATGCACAACATGCCTGATTAGTAGTTGCCTTAATTTTCAAAATACCAAGTTTTCCAATAGTAGCTCCATACATTGCAATCAAGACGGATCCAATGGGGTTTAATCGTACAGATGAATGCTCATAGCCTTCTTTGGTTATACTTTCCGGCACCGATTCAATGTAACCATCATTTAAATCGCCAGTTTTAAGCCAAGGGATATTCCCACCATAATACTCTGGGTGACTTCTTGAAGGAGTTGCTCCAGATCCCCAAGAACCTATTTCACCAGTGCGTACCCACTTCCAGCTCTCCGGTATCTCAAACGGAACTTCATCTTCCGTAATCTCCGGTAGCGGCTTCTCTCTTTTGATCTTCCCCTCTTTAATCAGCTTCTGCTTTTCCTTCTGGATCTGCTGATACAGTTCTTCCCCGGTGCCTTCCTCCGGTCGCTGTTCCACCAGCTTCCCTTGCATAGCCATCTGGAGGATACTATTTTTCAGTTGCTGTGGTGTCACTGTTCTCCTCCCTCGCCATGCGGCAGTAGCGCCACGATCTCGTCAAGAACATGATCGATCTCTGCGTTCAGACTGGCGCGTTTCTCCTGATACTGCTGGATCAGATCGAGTGGTGCAAGAATCTCCTCTTCCTCATGCGGATAGCCGCAGAGATCCAGGTTGAATCCGCTGTCTGCGATCTCCTGTGCGGTGTACTTCTTCGCCTTCCATGTATCGGTATCCTGATCTTTGATCTCAGTCCGGTTGTTCCACCACTCACGCACCGGATCAAAGTGCTCGGATTTCATTGGTCTGGTCTTACTAAAGTGCTTGTAGCCCTCCGGCATGTCAAGACGATAGAACCAGGTCTCCTTGGTCGCGCCGGTATGATCGAAGAACAGAATATTGGTCGTGATGGACGTATACGGCGAGAACACGCTGCCCGGCATCCGAATGATGGTGTGCAGGTTGAACTCCGTCAGGAGCTTTTTCTTAATTGCCACCTTGGTATTATCGGCACCAAATAAAAACCCATCCGGAAGGATAACGGCTGCTCTGCCGCCCTGCTTTAAGCGGTACATGATAACCGACATGAAAAGATCCGCCGTTTCTGAGCTTGCAAGCTCCGAGGGGAAATGATTCTTCACGTCGTTTTTCTCGGAACCTCCGTAGGGCGGATTCATCAGGATCACGTCAAACTGGTCCTTCTCCGTGTAATCAAGAACGTCATGCATCAGGGAGTTCCCGTGATACACCCTTGGTACATCCACACCATGCAGCAGAAGGTTGGTGACACAGAGCATGTACGGGAACTGTTTTTTCTCCATGCCATAGATAGACTCACCGAGCGCCTTGGAGTCCTCCGTATCCTTCACCTGTCTGGAAAGCTCCGTCAGCCAGCTCACCATGAATCCACCCGTGCCACAAGCAAAATCCGCCATATGCTCGCCGATCTTCGGCTTGATCATCTCCGCCATAAAGTCCGTGACGGCACGGGGCGTATAGAACTCACCTGCGGAACCTGCGCTCTGCAGCTCCTTCAAGATAGACTCATAGATGTCGCCAAAGGCGTGGCTGTCCTCATAACTTCCAAAATCCACGCTGTCGATGACATTAATCACCTGTCGGAGAAGAACGCCGTCCTTCATGTACTGGTTGGCGTCCTGAAAGGTTGCCTGAACAATGGCCTTGTTGATGGGTGTGTCCTTGTCAACCTGGATGCCCTGCAGCAGGATCTTTCCATTTGAATCCTTTACATCTGTTCCCTTGAGTACCGGAAACAGCCGGTTGTTCACAAAATCGAGCAGCTGATCTCCGGTCAGAGCATTGCCTTTTCCATCATCTACTGCCCAGTTGCGCCAGCGGCACTCCTCCGGAATGATCGAGACATAATCCTCCTGATCGAATTCCCAGTTCTCCTCCTGTGCGTCGTAGACCTTCAGAAACAGGATCCATGCGATCTGCTCGATCCGCTGGGCATCGCCATTGATACCTGCATCGTTCCGCATGATGTCTCTCAGCCGTTTTACAAAACTTCCTAAATCGCTCATCTATTATTCCTCATTAGGCCTGCATGTAGATCGCCGATTCCAGCTCATGCACCGCCTTAAGATATCCTTCCTTCCCACCGAAATACTTTGCAATCCGCGCAGGAGAGCCAAGTTTCCGGAAGGGATCCAGTTTCAATATTTCCGTCCGCTCGATTTCGTAAATGCCCTCATTGGCATACCGTTCGAGCAGTGCCTCAATGACTTCCTGCGCCACGCCGCTGTACTTGTGCAGGAAGTCGCTCTTCTTGACGTTCTCTGCGCGTTCTTTTCTCGTCAGCGGCTTCTGGTCATAGGCCACGTGGGTGATAAAATCAAAATCATCCACGTCCTCCATGTGCTGATCCTTTTTCATCTTCTCAAGGTCGATGCCATGCTTCTTTAGCTCTTCAGAGATTGCTTCCTTCTTATCGGCCTGCGACCATCTGCGCACAAATGCGCCAAGATCCGCATAATCGCCACGAATGTTTCTTCTCGTATAGTCGATAATGTTCTCCTGCCGAAGGAGCTTTCCACCCGAATCATAGACAGAGACCGTCTCCCTGACGATATCCACCGGACAACCACTCGCATCAACATACGGCATTGGTGGTTTTTCCACAGGCGGTTTGTCTGGTTCCACCTTAACCGGCGAGCGGTCACCCTGCCCGGGCTCAAAGTTCTCGTTGATCTCCACCGGGCCATCCCAGTCCGGATCAGCGAAGAGCCTCGCTACGCCCCGGAAGTCCATGATTGTGAAGAACAGTTTACCCTGATCCTCGCGCACTCTGGTCCCTCGACCGATCATCTGCTTGAACTGCGTCATGGAGTTGACGTTCTTGTCAATGACAATGAGCTTCGTCATCTTGCAATCGGTTCCGGTCGAGAGTAATTCTGAGGTCGTTGCGATCACCGGATATTTGCTCGATACCGAGATAAAATAGTCCAGCTTGCTTTTCCCGTAGTCATCGTTTCCGGTGATGCGAACCACATAGTCCGGGTTCTGCTTCACCATGTCCGCATTCAGGTTGACGAGTGCCTCCCGCATCCGTTCCGCTGCGGCTTCTGTCGCGCAGAATACAATCGTCTTCTGCATCCGGTCCGTAGCCTTCAGAAACTCGGTAATCCGAAAGGCGACCTCCTGAATCCGGTCCGCAAGGATGATGTTGTAGTCGTAGTCCGTGTTATTATAGATCCGGTCTTCGATCTCATTGCCGTAGTAGTCCTTCTGTCCCTTGTACGGTCTCCATCCATCGGAGATATTCAGCGTTATCCCATACACCTTGAAGGGAGCAAGGAAGCCATCATCGATACCTGCCTTCAGGCTGTAGCTGTAAACGGGATCGCCAAAATATGTGGTATTCGAGACATACTCCGTCTCTTTTGGTGTCGCAGTCATACCGATCTGGGTAGCGTCACGAAAGTAGTCCAGAATCCTGCGCCATCGGCTGTCCTCCTTGGCGGAGCCACGGTGGCACTCATCGACAATGATGAGATCGAAGAATTCCGGATCAAAGAGTTCACTGTAATGCTCCTGGTCATTGTCCCCGACCAGCTGCTGGTAGAGAGCAAAATAGACCTGATAGGAAGTGATCGTGTCTTTGCTGTCTTTTGCAAAGTTGACCTTGTGAGTAACCCCTGCGAGCGGAGCAAAATCCTGCTGAATCGACTGATCGACAAGATTGTTGCGGTCCGCAAGGTAAAGGACTTTCTTTTTCACCCCACTCTTCAACAGACGGTAAACAATCTGAAAAGCTGTGTAAGTCTTTCCGGTCCCAGTCGCCATCACAAGAAGAATCCGGTTCTGGCCGCGTGCGATCGCATCGAGCGTGCGGTTCACCGCATTGCGCTGATAATACCTCGGCGAATAAAGTGACGGACTGGAGTAGTAGGGCTGCTCAATGAGCTTTGTCTCCTCTTCATTCAGGCCCTTTCCGTCATTCACATTCTGCTGGTATCTTTTGAGCAGTTCCTCCTGAGAAGGAAACGCATCCATTGCAATCTGCCGCTCTTGACCAGTCAGAAAGTCATGCTCTAAAAACGCATCGCCATTGGAGCTGTACGCAAAAGGGACATCCAGCATCTGGGCATAGGTCATCGCCTGTTGCATGCCGAAACCGACCGTGTGTGTATTATCCTTTGCTTCCACAACAGCAATCGGATGATATTTGTTCAAATAGAGAAGATAGTCGACCTTCTTAGGATTTTCACGATATGCCATGTTGCCGCGGAGATTGATCCGGCCATCCGTGATCTTCGTCTCCATGGTGATGTTGACGCCATTCACCCACCCGCTCCGGTTGATGGCAGGCGTGATGTAATTGAGCTTGATATCCTCCTCGGTCATCTGCTTTTTATCAAGAATCATAGCAGCAGTCCCCCGCGTGTAAAAAATGATTGGATAAAATCAGTATACCATGTACGCCGGACATTGAGCTCTGAAAAATGAACATGTGTAAACAAAATATGATGATACAGAAAAAGCGATGCAGGTATTCATCCCGCACCGCCATATCTGTGTCCTTTATTTCTGCGTCCACGTTTTCCCGCCATCAGGTGAATAATAAACCGCATCCGATGTCACAAGCGCGTAGTTTTTCACATTGTTGTTTTCATCCAGATCGAAATATGCAAATGCTTTTACACCATTTGTTGTTTTTTTATCATGTATACCTTGTATTCCGACATCAAACGGATCAGAAGACTCTGGAAGAAGTTCAACGCAGACTAATAGCACCGAGGGCGATACAACATCACACTGTACCGCCCTCTTTTCATGCCTTCGTGATGGTAATCTGTCCTTCTTTGCAATGGACCTTGACCTTGTCTCCAGCATGGATGCCGAGCTCACTCAGCCACTTTCCGGTCAGGCTGATTTGCGGATACTCATGGTGTCTGGTCTGCCATCCACGATAATCGGTCTTGGATCGTGTGCCGACAGTAAGGGTGCGTTCGTCTTTCATTATGGATCCTCCTTGGAAATGATGGTACCGAGCGGTACAAAGATGTGAGAAATGTATCCGGCATAGATTACCGGAAGATGAGTTTACCGTACCAAAAGATGAGAGTGAGCGCAAGCACTATTTCTGGCCGGTACTTTTATATATGCCGGAAAGAGGTGATCTCCTCAGAAAAACGTGAAGAAAAAGCGATGCAGGAATGATCCCACACCGCTCGACAATCCTTACTGCGAATTTCCATTAATGGCATTCTGCATGTTCTGACCACCATTACTTGCATTATCTTGATGAGTGTCTGGAGTCCCTATTACCAAAACTGCGCCGTGCAAGTTTGATTTGCCCAATCTACCATAACGTAGATGATGCTTCCAGACTCATCAATACTCGGATCATACTGGATACCGCTACTGCCAGAGTATTTATTATCCGCATCTCCGACAACGCTCGTTCCTTTACCAACACCGAGTGCTTTCTTCTCAGAATTCGGCATAATGGAATAACTGTCCGTATCAATAAGCACCCCAGCACCAGCATTGTAAATATATCCAACTGCTCCAGCCCCGCTTACATTAGGTCTATCCTCCGTCATGAGTTTCGTACACCCAAGAGCGTAAGCAGATCTGAGGTTTGCAAGATCTACCGCTTCCCTGCTCTTCTCCAGCTGGGAGGTAAAGATCGGTATGGATATTGCAACGAGTACTCCGATTATGGCAACCACGATGAGGAGCTCTGCAAGGGTGAAGCCTTTATTCTGTTTTCTCTTCATCTGTGATCACCTCCCTTCAATTCTGCGCCTTACATCAATATAAAAGTAAATCATTCAGCCCTTTAAGCAAAATACCGTAAAAACAATATTAGCCCCAGAAAAATAAAGTTGATTATAAGGACAATCGTTGCCATTACGCCCAACAATGTGATACGTCTTTTTTCTCTCATCTCTTATCGTAGATGGCATGACTACACTAAGTGCAATCGAAAATACCATTACCCGAATATCTATTTTCTGCCACAAACATATCAGGAACGTTATCACCCCAAGTACAATGCCAACAGTACTTACGCTCGATTTATGCTCCTCTCCAACATGAACTGAAGCAGAACTCTTCTTGCCAGTTTTGTAAATATACCCACCCTTCGGAAACTCCTTCCGAAGCTTTGAAATTTGCATCCACTCGCCTGACCCATGTTTCACCAGGCTGCTGTCATCAAGTCTGTGCTCTCGCATCAACCGGCAGATATTGTCTTTATCACACGGACCGAAATCATATCCATTCAGTCTGTAGTACCAGCCCTGTGAGTTTTTATATTTTACGCCTGCCGATTTATATTCTTTTGCGCGCAGGTCTCTCTGATACCAGTCCCGTTCTTGAATCCCCACATTACTCCCCCATCAGAATCTCAAAAGAATCAGATAATGCTTTCCGTAAATGTAATAACGCCCACAGGTTCTTAAAATTGCGGAAATCGGCCTCATTACGCGCAAATGTGCACGTTGAAAGTTGCAGGTATGATGGTCCATCCCTGTCGTCTTCCTATGGGCCGATGAACCACATTCTTATAATTACGCCCGCAGGTTCCGAAATCTGCGGAAAATGGCATTATTCTGCGTAATAGTCCAGGGTCATTACAAGCGACGGACAAGCGCGCGTAATAGTACAGAGCAGGTCACGAATACATGCCTCATGGGTGTTCTGGTGGCAATCAGCATTCCGATCTTCATCTCACAGTTGGAGAAGAGCCATGATGCGGTTCTTCGTGCTGCTTATTCAGAAGCGCAATCAACATTCATAACAGAGGATACAATAAGTAAC
>OMTP01000242.1 GCA_900313955.1 uncultured Lachnospiraceae bacterium
TCAGGGGATGCTGCTGGGCGGAATGCCGGAGCTAACAGGGCTCAAGAGCATTTATTTTCTGTCGGCGACGGTGGTCAGCTACTATATGACACAGTACTTTTCGCTTATTTTCAGGGATACGTGGGCGCAGAAAAATCCATTTCGGGTGCTGGCTGTGCTGCCGGTTGTGGCCCACATGGTGCTGATTGCGATCAATCTGTGGAAGCCTATTCTCTTCTCTTATACGATCGTGAGTGGAAAACCGCATTATGAGCGCGGGGATGGATTTTTACTCAACTATGTCTTTTCGGCTTTTTATTTCACCATAGTGTTTGTGCCGGCGATTGTGCGGCTCTTTAAGCCTAAGTATTATGCCATGCGGGAGCAGATTTTAGGGGCGCTTGTCTTTACAATTGCACCTCTCGTCGCGGCGCTTCTGCAGCTGGAACTGAGGAGAATCCCATTTCTGTGCTTCGGTGTGACGATCGGCGTCTGGATTCAGTACATGAACCAGCTGTCCCTGATGATCTCGAGGGATACTCTCACGGGGCTCAACAACCGCAGACAGATAATTCGCGATCTTGACAAGATGCTCAATTCACATGGCGGCGACGGAAATGTTGCTGTCATGATGGTGGATATTGATTTCTTCAAGGGTATCAATGACCGGTTCGGCCATGAGGCAGGGGATGCGGCGATTGTCACGGCAGCGGAGATTCTGAAAAAGGCAGGACAGGTTTCCGGAGTGCGGCCAGTGATCTCAAGATACGGCGGGGACGAGTTTGTCATTGTGATGGTGACGGAGGACGGGACGGAACCGACAGTTCTCGCGGAGAATATTCGGGAAATCGCAGTGGAAACCAAGGTATCCGAGACGGGGGAACTTCTTCAGTTCTCGATCGGGATCGGAACGAACGAGGGAACGGATGACATGCAGACGGTACTGAAGCGAGCGGACAAGGCGATGTACGAGAACAAAAGAAAACACCACGCCATGCGCGTATAATAGGGACGGTGCTCGTGTGCACACCTATTTTTTCCGAGAGAGATGAAAAGCCAGGACCATGACAACAAGAATGGCAGCAAGGGCAAGAAGCCCTGTGAAAAAAATCTTCTCTGTCATCCCATATTGGACAGATGGATTAGCTGAGGATGCTTTCTTCTCCTCATTCTTCACATAAGGCACTCTGTGGCCGCGCACGAGCAGGCGATGCGTATTCACCCCGTAAGGAGTACAGGTGACAAGTGTCACATAATCCTGATCTGGATCAATCGCCAATGCTGCCGAGTCTTCCGGAAGTACTGTCAGAATCTGATCTACCTGATAAGCCAGGACCTGATCAATAATGTAGAGATAAAACTGATCGCCCACCTCAACCTGATCAAGATCTGTGAAAAGCTTTGCACTTGGCAGTCCTCTGTGAGCAGACAGCACTGCATGGTTGCCGACACCTCCAGTGGGCAAACTTGTTCCCATCAGATGCCCGCAGCCTCTCTCCAGAGCTTTCTGCCCTGTTCCGTGGAAAATAGGAAGTCGTAGATTGATCTTGGGAATCTCCAGTTCTCCCATAACGCCGTCCCCCTGAGGATTCAGAAGATCAATGTAGGGGTGAGATTTGATATACTCCTCCTCTTCAACGGAAAATGGGTCCACCGGATTGTTATCCCTGTGCTGCTCATTATAGGCGAGCGCCTCCTGCCAGATCCTGTCCAGTTCGGTTGACTCCATATTTTCTACATGGTCTGCATAACGTGACATGAGCTGGCGATTGCGATATCCATTCCACATAGTACTTAAATAAGGATAAAAAAGAGCAGCGATCCCGACGAGGATCAAAATAACCATCACCAAATGATAAAGGCGCTTGCCGTGTCCGCTATTTTTCTTTTCATCCTTCATTCAGGTACTCCCTTTTTTCCTTTTTTCAAGCCATTTGACTATCTTAATAATAATTGCAGCAGCCAAAATCCCGGCTGCACCAGATAAAATCTGGAAAAAAAGGCGTGTATGATCCATCCGGACCGTACTTTTCTCTTTTTCTGCCTCTCCTTTCTTATAAGGGACGCGATGGCCCCTCACAAGAAGTCGCTGCGTATTAATAGCATACGGAGTGCAGGTGAGAAGCGTCACATAATCCTGATTTCTGTCGATGGCAAGAGATTCTGTCTGATCCGGATCCACAGTGAGAATCTGGTCAACCTCATAGGCAAGGGTCTCGCCGAGAACATGAATGTAAAAGCAGTCCCCCTTCTTAACCAGGTTGAGATCCGTAAACATCCTGGCACTGGGAAGGCCTCGGTGGGCGGAAATGACAGCATGCGTTCCTTTGCCGCCTACCGGCAAACTGCTTCCAAACAAGTGTCCAGCCCCTTTGTTCATGGTTTCATCCGTCGTATAGTGATAGACAGGAAGGCTGACATGGATAGAAGGAATATCCAGATTCGCCATAATCCCATTTCCCTCTGGATTTAAGAGGTTCTCATACGTCTCATCACGAACGCCGTCGCGCATAGAAAAAGCGTCCGGGACGGAAGGGACATAAAGAGTCTGATTATAGGCATCTGCCTCCATTTTCATCTTCATAAGCAAGGTGTCCCCACCCTCCTGCACGCTTTTTTCATAAACTGATGTAAGCTGACGGTTGCGGTAATCATTCCATTTCGTTGAGATCACCGGATATAACAGCACCGTCAGCCCCATGATAATCAGGAAGAAAATGAACATTCTCCTGCCTGTTCTTTTTTTTATCTTTCGATTTTCTTCCATACCCAGGCTCCAGACTTAGTTTCTTCTCTCCCTGACCATGAAAATGACAACTGCAAGCGATACGACGGCAGCAATCAAATACAGGAAAATGTGCGTGGCATCTCCTGTATTAACATTTACTGTTCCCCAGGGCATTTTCTGTCCATTCCCGCCATTTGGAGAAGGAGAGGAAGGATAGTGATTCGACCCATTCCCATTGAACGTATTCGCATTAGGATTGTGGTTTGTCCTATTCCCCATGGGCGGATTCGGATGAGAATTGTGCGAAGAAGGCGTTGGCTGTGGATTGTCTGTTTCTGTAGGAACAGGGCTCGGGGTCTCCTCAGGTGTCTCCTTTGGAGTCTCTTTGGGAGTCTCCTTAGGCGTCTCTTTGGGAGTCTCCTTAGGTGTTTCCTTGGGAGTCTCCTTAGGCGTCTCTTTGGGAGTCTCCTTAGGTGTTTCCTTGGGAGTCTCCTTAGGTGTTTCCTTGGGAGTCTCTTTAGGTGTTTCCTTGGGAGTCTCTTTAGGCGTCGAAGTTGGCTCCTCCGGTTTGACTGGTTCAACCTTGGGAATAACCTGCACTTCATATTCCCAGGACACAGCACCGTTCTCATTTGTCTTTGGTGAAGGCACCTGCCACAGACTGGGCGCCATAGTCACATTGGCATCTCCCTTCGCCTGCACAGCCAGGTAAATACCGGCCTTCAGGTTTGAAATGGTAAGTAAGCCATCGGAATCCGTTGTCCCTTTCGCATCTGGCGTATGGCTTGCCGCAGCCTCCGCCAGTTTTTTCGCCGCAATGATACTCTCCGATGCGTTCAGATCATTATAAGAGATCGCCACATCAGAAAATGCCAGTGTAGAGAGATATGACCCGTTCCCCTCATCATTTTTCAAATCTGCAACTCGATACAAATGAATGGCAAGGCCGGCGGCGGGCATTTCCTTTGTCTCGCCGACCTTCCCTGTATCCACATCATAAGCTGCCTTGATGATGAGGCTCCCGGTCTTTCCATCCCATTCCTCAGCTTGCGCCAAAAGGGGGCAGGAGATAAAAAGGCAGACGATAAGTGCCAGAACTGCTGCCACAAAACGCACAGCCCGCCTCTTGTTAGTCATCATCAACACTTGCCCCCTCTCGTCTTTTTACTCTGAAAATGTTGCTGAACTCTTTTTCTTCACTCAGAAAATGTTACCGAACTCTTTTCCTTTTCTTATCAGACAGGAACATGTAGCAGCCCATAGCAACCGCAGCTACACCAATAGCTGTGAACAGGTAAGTACCTATGCTACCTGTAGAAGGAAGGGTAGAGAGCTTGGTGTTCTTGATGTAGGTAGTAACAGGCTCTCCCACTTCGATCTTCGTGATGGTCTTATTGCTGTCGTATGTTGCTGTATAGTGACTTGTGTTCTGATTGTCGATCTTTATTTCGTAGCTCTGCAGTGTCCCGTCGTCATTATAAACAGCTGTGATGACTACCGTGTGCTCCTGGGTGTTGAGAGAATATCCGTCGGGCGCCTCCGTCTCTTTCAGCGTATATGTACCTGCGTCAAGACCGGTAAAGCCGTTGAAGTAACCATTGCTATCGGTCGTTGCTGTGTAGGTCTTACCATTCTGGATAGCATTTCCTTTGCGATCTTTTGTCATGGTAAGAGTAAATGTAGCACCAGCCAGTCCGTTATCAATCTTGGTCTCGGTTGTACCAGCTTCATCTGTTACCCATGTGGGTTCGCCTACAGGTTCGCCTTTTTCGTTGACCTTGATGATTTCATGGGTCTTGCGGTTATCCACTTTCTGAGATCCGTTGATTCTGCCGTCGATTTCGAATGTGTACTGATGAGTCTTGTCCTCGACCTTGTCTCCGTTGTCCTTCTCATTTGGATTATTTGCGAAGTTCACGGTCATGGTGTTGTCGTTGGAATCAAAGTTGACGGTTGCATTCTCATTGATCTTTGCAGAATATTTTACTACTACTTTTCTTTCTGCATCTGTCGTTGCCGTTACTTTTCCTTCTGCATCAGTCTTCGTTGCCAGGCTTCTGATATAAGCCTCTGTAAACTCGATCTTAAAGCCATCCGCATTATTTGTCAGTGTATAATTTTTCGCATCAAGAGGAGTCTCACTTCCTCCGATGTAAACTTTCGCATCATCCTGATAGGTAAGACCTGCATCCATCTTATCAGAGATGTTGTAGAATACGGTGTTTGGCTTATACTCCGGTCCATAGGAAGGAACCATGGATGTGATCTCAAAGTTCACGGTATCGCCGATTGCGTGGTCATCGCCGCTCTCGTTCGCAACATCGTTCTTGCTGTTGCCTGTGATCTTCTTGTCACCGGGGATGGTGCTCTTCTTTACGTAAGAGCTTGTTCCGTTGATGGTATATTTGTCACCGGCACTAATGGAGCCGCCTGTGATAATGGTTTTCCCTTCGGAGTCTTCATAATATACACTCAGTACCATGGGATTATAGATGGTCTTTGTGCCGGTCTCGGGGGTTACCAGAGCCATCCACTCGCCGGCTGCAAGATCCTGTGTTACTGTCGTGCCAGTTGCCGCAACAGGTCCTACTTTTGTCGTAAGCTTGCTTGTATCTTTCGCAAGATCCGCAATCTGCGCTGAGGACGGATAGATAGCATTTCCATCTTTATCGAAAAGCTCAATCGTTTTATCTTTTACCGCCTCAAATCCCGCAAATCCAGTGCCATCATAATTTGCCTTTACGATCTGGTAGAATGTGACCTGATCACCTTCCTGAAGTCCATTAATGGTCACCGTTCCAGTATCTGTTGATGCTGTCTTTTTACCTGTCGCGTCTGTCATTCCTGCGAATGTCGGTACGCAAAATGCGAATACCATCATCATCGCCACCATGATACTTGTCAATTGCTTGAATAACTTTTTCATAGAAATTCTCCTTTTCCATTTTTTTAGTTGCGTCAACGGGTTACTTTATTCTCTTATCACCAACTTTATGAATCCCCCTTTCGTCTTTCATCTATTGCAAGTAGAAGTGCGGCAGTTAAAAGGGCGGTGCCACACATCAGTAGCAAATAATTACCCGGTCCTGCTGTGTTCGGCAGTTCATAGACCAGTTTGTTTGTCACTGTCCAGCTGCCATCCTCATTTTGTTCCGCATTGGTCGTGTAGCCTTCCGGGACATTTTCCTCTTTTACGGAATAGGCGATCTTTTGCCAGCTCTTGTTGTCATCCTTGGTCACAAGGGCTGCTGCCGGAAGGTTCGTAAACTGGGCTTTCCAGTCTGTATCTGCTGACAGAACCTTCGTCTGATCTGTCTTTTCCCCGTTCTGATAGAGGCGGACCGTAACGCTGCCGGGCCGTGTGCCCCTGCGGTTACTATTGTCATCCCAGACCTTTTCTACGAAAATGGAGGTGGTCGTCTGCTTATTTATCGCAGTGATCGTGCCCTCTGTGGTTCCGTCGTTGTTGTTGATCCCTTCCAGTTCGAATCCTTGCGAACATCCGGTCTCCATAACAAAGTAGCTGTAAGGATTTCCGTCCGCATCCTTGGTCGGGAGCTTGTCCCAAACATATGACCATTTTCCATCCTTCAAAGTGACCGGATCGATACCCGGAACCTTCTCTTCCCCGGCAGGAACCGGGTCGGGATCCGGGGCTGGCACAGGTGTTCCGAAACTGATGGAAACAGAATCATCAATGGATGGAGATGTAATCCATCCAAATCCATTCACCTTTACCATTCCCAGTAGAGTAATCTCTACAGTAGTATCGCCGGAGATATTCTTCAGCTGGTAGCTGCCGCTGCGGTATAGGGACTGTCCGTTGGCACCATTTATCGTAAATATTCCTCCCGCGGAATCGGACATGTCACCACTCAGTGTGGCTCCGCCAACGCTGGACGAGTAGATACCCATCTGACCGTCCTCGCCGGTTACCGTTATGATAAAGGGAAGCGTATCCCCCTCGGAAACGGTTATCGTTTGTGAAGGACCGTCCGCAAGACCTCCCTCCGAGTCATCGGTTGTTCCGAAATACCCGCGAAGACTCCAGGACCCCTGAAAGTATTTCGTCTTTACGGTTACCGTGTACTGCTTTTTTTCCTGCACCGGCTTCTGTGTCTTCCTGCGCCAGAGCTCAAATGTAGCCCTCAGGCCGTTCGTGTCTGTGATCTCCTTTCCGGACGTGTCCTTCCAGATCTTCTTGACCTCTACCCTGCCGGAAGTATCCAGCTTCGCGTTTTTAATGGTGAAGGTGCCTTCCCGCTGCTCCAGAGAACAGGGTGAATCGAAGGTAATCTGATCAACTTCCTTGTTTTTTAATTCCCCATTCTTGTCGTATCCGCTGTATGCATAGGAAACAGTCCAGCCGTCCCCCAGGTCTGTCTTCTCCTTGATCTGATAGGTGTGACCGGTTGGCCCGGCGGGCACAAGAGCCTCTACTCTCCACTGATTATCTGCGTTTAAGGTATAGGTCTGATATTCCTCCCCGTCTTGCAGCAAATCGACGGTTATGGATGTAATAGTATCCGGTTTCTCCGTCTTCCAGACCTTCTCGATGGAAATCTTAGAATATGGCACCGGCAACTCCGGCTTCTCCAAATAAACAGCCTCGCCTTCCTTCCCCTGCGGATCCTTGTAACTCACCGTCGGAGTTCCACTGTTGGCGTAGATCATCATGTCATCCACGGAATTGCGCTCCGGCTTGCCGTTGCTTTCATTCAAGACCACATCCGCATTCTCTAACGTGCTACCGTTCTTATCAGCTGACGACAAGTCGTGTGCCTGCTGATTGGGTCTTACTTTCAGATGAACGGCAAATGTGGCGCCGGGATTCAGTTCAAAGTCACTGCCAAGATCCCAGGTCAGATTTTTGTCTGTTAAGACAGCCTCGTTTGCAGGTACCTTTACTTCTGTTCCATCAGAAAATGTGACGCTTCCACTGCCAGGCGTAAAGGTCTTGGTCTCCTTTTTGCCGTTTACAATCTTGCTTACGGTGTAGTAAATGGAGCCTTCTTTGGCGTCGACCAGGGAGGAGAGAGTATCCGCAATGGCTGCCTTCGAATAATGGCCTGTAGTCTTCTTTGTCTGCTCCTTTATATCTGTAATAATATTGCCCAGCGCAGTTGTAAAATCATCCGCCTGACTGGCTGTATATACATGCCCATCCGGGGCTTTTCCTCCATAGACATGCCAGGCGATACCGTCCTCATCATCCGACATATGGAAGATCTGCGTGTTGAAGGCCGCTACGGAATAAAAGCTCCAGCCCTCTTTTCCATCCAGGAAATGATCTGCGGTCGTACTGGCCGCCTGCCAACTGGTTGCTACATTTCCCGTATCGGATTCCTGACCATTTCCGTAATTACCATCCGGGCCGGTTTTATAATAGGTCGGATTTCCGTCTGAGATGAAGACTACATAAGTGGGGACCCCGGCTCTTGTTTCGATTCCTTTCGCCTTCTGCAGAGCATCGTCCCAGTTCGTACCGCCGCCATTCGGCTGAAGTTTTTCGATTGCTCTCTCAGCTGCACCTATGTCGGCGCTTTTCTCTACGGGAACCTGAGCCTGACTTCCAAAACTCACAACGGATATCCGGCTGTCGATTCCGGAATTCTTTAGCAGCTCCAGCTGGTCCTTCAGTGATTCCTGCGCCGCCTCCATACGGGTCGGGCCGTTATAAGTGTACAGGGCGGAAACTGTTCCATCATTTCTACGCTTAAACTGCCCATCGGAATCCCAGTCATAGGTCTCATTTGCATCACTTACCAGACACCAATATCTATTACTTATCCAACCTTGCGTTTCTCCAAACGCATATACCGGCCAGAGAACACCATCTTTCAGTACGTAATGCTCCGGTATTCCTTCGGTTCCATCCGATTGTTCATTTGGGTCTTCGCTCTGGCTGTTGATCTGCGTAAAAAGCGGATTCCCATTTTTATCCTCTGCATTTGGATCCATATAGGGAGCCAGCTTCATACTGTTAGAATTATCGATGATGAAGATGATATCGCCCCGCGCCGTGTCGGACCAGGTCGTCTCCCCGCCTGTTACGTCCAGGGAGAGGTCATACCAGCCCTCTTTGTCATGATGGGCGCCGCTGCTGTCGCCGGCGCGGATGCCCTTATCATCGGGAATAGACGTAGATGTATCGTCCGCATAATTGAGATGTTTGTGATGTTCCGGTGCCTGCGGGCCTGCAGGCAGCTTCGGTATGCGGGCCTTGACATGCGGAATGTTACAGACGATCGCATTTTCCGAGACCGCTTCCGACTCCGCTTGTGCCGAGGAGGATTCCGTCCCATTTTCTGCTTCCGTTTTCTCTGCAGAAGACTCAGCGGTTTCCGGCAAAGCATTTTCTGAAAGCTCAGCAGCTTTCGAATCAGCTGCCTTCTCCGCCTGTTCATTTTCCGATGCGGCAGAGACCGGAAACGTGGTCGGAAGCATGCCCATGATAAGCACAACTGCCAGCAGCAGGCATAAAGTCACCCGCAACATTTGTGATTTTTTCTGTTTTTTCACCCTGCCTCACCCTTTTCTATGATCAAAGTGCTTATCTGATTTTTTTGTTATTCATCATCATTAGTAACTATGCTCATATTCTATTACAGCAGAATCACAAAAATGTCACACAGAGTTAAAAAATGTCTAAAATCAGGCAAGAAAATAATTTTTTTCATATATTGTCTTCAGATGAGGAGATGAAACACACGCACAAAGAAAAAAGGCTGCATTCCCTTGCGAATACTGGGATTGCAGCCTTGCAGCTTCTATAAATTGTCAAAAATCGGATGAAATTGCGATGAAGCCAACATGGGATTGCACATGAGGCAAAATCATATTATTTCGAAAGAATTTGTTATCGGGCAGGACCCGGCAGAGCAGGAATCTACGGGAACCAGTCTGCGAATCTGTATGTGAATCTGACTGCCCTGCCCACAATCTTGTTCTGCAAAAACTTTGCGGATCTGTTTCAGCGATTTCTCTGTACTCTGCCGATTGCATGCAGTAAAAAGGACAAGATACTTGCCTTTGCTGTAAGAAGTCAATACATCTGTTCGTTGCAGATTTTCACATAGAATTTTTTCAAACCGTTCTATTACATCGGCAGGAAGGATATTTTCTTCTTCGTCTTCCGTCTTCTTGTTCAAAGTAAAAAGAACCAGTTGGCACTCTCTGTCTGCCTCCATTCGATAAAACATTCTTATGAGATCGACCATAGTCTGCCTGCTGACCCGCATAGCTCCCTGCGGATTTCTCTCCTTGATTTTCTTCATAATCTCGGCCAGATTTTCATAGCGCAGTTTCTCGTCCGCCAGATATCTCTGCCGAATCCTTTCCAGATCCTCTGACAGAGGATCCGCTCCATCATCATAGAAAAGATGGATAATAGAATGAAATGCCGACACAGCTTCTTCTTTTTTCTTTTCCTGCAGACATACCTGCAGATAGCAGATATGAATCTGTTCCTCCTGCGGCTCCCGCCTGATAGCGTTAAGTGCAAACTTTTCCGCCTGATAAAACTCCCCGCGACTGCAGAGACATTTGCAGAGCTGCTTGACTACATCTGCATAGTGCCGGGTATACCAGACCTGTATATAATTGATCCACTTAAAATTATTCAGATTTTTCAGTACCTTCCCTTCGTAAAGGGAATATGCCTTCATGAGGATCTCCAGGCTTTTCTCTCCTTCCTGCGCCTTTTCCCAGCTGCCCAGCAAAGTACGGAACTCAAAAATATCCATCTGAATGGTAAGCTGCGGATTCAGATAATACTGCCCGGCAGAAGTAATGATAAATTCCACATCGGGCCAGACCTCAGCCAGGGCGCGGCGGAGGCGGTAGGTAAGGTTTTTCAAAGCATGGGAAGGATTGTTGGCCTGTGCGCCCCACAGGATATCGACCATCTCGCTGTCCGTCATGCTTTTTTGAGAAGAAAGCAAAAGACAGGCAAAGAGCTTCAGCATCTGCCGAGACCGCAGGTCATCCTCCCTCAGAGTCCGGCTGCCGTCAGTGATCTCAAGTTCCCCGAAAAGTTTTATATAGAACATTCTCTGATTCACTTCTCGTGTTTCAGGTTTTATCGTTTCTATCATTGTATTTCTTCTCACTCGCTTTCCTCATGTTGGAAACTAAAACTTCCCCCATCGAAAAGGCAGGCAAAAACTTGAGCACTCAATATAAGCAGATATTCCATTAGAGACATAGAAAGTTTTAGTATATAAAGAACACTAATATCATAATAGCATCGCCGAAATTTTTTCACAATAAATACTTACTGTTATTCAGGGCTCTTTCATGAAGCGTGTTACTGTTCACGGGTGGGTCACTTCGGTGCTTCGCACAAAGGCCTTCTTCCTTCACTTAGTAATTTTCGCCGCAAAAGCAGGC
>OMTP01000241.1 GCA_900313955.1 uncultured Lachnospiraceae bacterium
CGGTCTCCTCAACCCCAGCGAAGCCGCATTTCGGGTCACTCGCTGGGGTTCCTCGCTCTCCGGCCGGTCTCCTCGACCCCAGCGAAGCCGCATTTCTGGCTACTCGCTGGGGTTCCCCGCTCCCCTGCCGGTCTCCTCGACCCCAGCGAAGCCGCATTTCTGGCCACTCGCTGGGGTTCCTCGCTCCCCGGCCGGTCTCCTCAACCCCAGCGAAGCCGCACAGCACAAAAAGAGCTCCCGCACACCACAAAGAGTGCTCCTGCACACCGCAAAAAGTGCCGCTGCCCGAAAACAGAATCGATCGGACAGCGGCTGTATGCATACGTACAAACTATGTAATTGTAAAGGATCAATCCATATTGCGGATGATCTGGCGGACCGGAAGAATGGAGGATGGGCTCATGGACAGCTCATCGATACCCCACTTGACAAACTGCTCTGTGAGCTCCGGATCAGCGCCCAGCTCGCCGCAAATGCCAACCCAAGTGTTGTGGCGGTGACCAGCCTCGATGGTCATCTGGATCTCACGAAGAACTGCCGGATGATGAGCATTGAAGAATCTCTCCAGATGCTGGTTCTGACGGTCAATTGCCAGAGTATACTGAGTCAGATCGTTGGTTCCGATAGAGAAGAAATCAACCAGTTCAGCCAGTTCGTCAGCGATCATCACGGCGGCTGGAGTCTCAATCATGATACCGATCGGAACATCCTTGAAGGGAATGTGCTGAGCCGTCAGCTCATCCTTGACTTCCTCACAGATGGCCTTAGCCTTCTCAACTTCCCATACGGAAGTGATCATCGGGAACATAATATCGATATTGCCGTAAGCAGAAGCCCTGTAAAGAGCACGGAGCTGAGTCTTGAAGACCTCCTCACGCGTCAGGCAGATGCGAATTGCGCGGAAACCAAGAGCAGGGTTGTCTTCCTTGTCGAGCTTGAAATAATCCACCTGCTTGTCGGCACCGATATCGAGCGTACGGACGACAACTTCCTTGCCAGCCATCATCTCAGCGACAGTTCTGTAAGCCTTGAACTGCTCCTCCTCTGTCGGATAGTCGTTGCTCTGCAGATAGAGGAACTCGGAACGGAAGAGACCGACACCTGCAGCATCATTCTCAAGAACAAAGTTGAGGTCGCCGATACCGCCGATATTTGCATAGAGCTTGATCTTGCGGCCGGACTTGGTCACCGTCTCCTTGCCCTTTAATTCCTTCAGGAGTCTCTTCTTCTCAGCCTCAGCCTCAGCAGCCTTGGTGTACTTCTCGAGCGTCGCTTCATCCGGGTCGACAATCAGCTTGCCTTCCATACCGTCGACAATACCCATCTTGCCGTCGACGTCCTTGGTAACCGGGGTCTGGCAGAGAGCCGGGATGCTCATAGTTCTTGCAAGGATAGCCGTATGAGAGTTTGTGGATCCCTGTCTTGTGACAAAGGCGAGCACCTTGTCCTTGTCAAGCTGCACCGTCTCTGAAGGAGCCAAATCGTCAGCGACCAGAATGACATTTTCTGTGAATGTATTGGCCTCACCGCCGCCCTCACTCATATCGCGAATGACACGGTCAGCGACATCCTTCACATCTGTCTGACGAGCCTGCATGTAGGGATTGTCGTCCATAGCGGCAAGCATTGCAGCTGTATTGTCGCCGGTTGTAGCGACAGCATACTCAGCATTGACGTTCTGCTCTCTGATGATATTCTCAACAGAATCATCGAAGTCATCCAAGAACATGGCATGGACCTCAAAGATCTCAGCCTGAGCCTCGCCAACTTCCTTCATCGCCTTGTCATGAAGCTCTCCGATCTCAGCCTGAGCCTGCTCCTTGGCCTTGTGGTAGCGGGCAATCTCAGCATCGACATCGTCGACGTGCGTTCTGCGAACGACGGTCTCAGCCTTCTTCATCTCTGCAATCTTGCCAATTGCCACACCCTTGAAGGATGACTTTCCCTCAAATACTTCCATATTTGTTCTCCTTTTCTTGAAATATTCGTCGAATTGAACAATCTAACTAAGATCTATTATATACTTTCTCTGCACAATGCGCAACAAGGAACGTCAGAAATTCTCCTTAAGCGCTTTGGCGACAGCATCGGCTGCTGCATCTTCGTCCGGTCCGTCGAGAGTCACGATGAGATCGTCGCCCTTGGAGACAGCAAGGCCCATGAGCGGGAGGATCTTCTTCATGTCCACTTCATCCGTACCGTTCGATACAGTGATCTCGCTGTCGTATTCCTTGGCAGCAGCGGCAAGAATGCCTGCCGGACGAGCATGCATACCCTTGGGGTCTGTGACAGTGTATTTTAACTTCTTCATAATTTATCTCTCCTTTTCTGAATAAAGTGGTAACGATTCGGGAGGGCACCCTTGCTTCACGAAAGGCACGTCCGCCTCGACGCAAAAGAAGGCCTGCGAAGTGACGAAGGTCTGCCCGGATGACAATTCACTGCTGGGACGTCTTCTTCTCTCCGCTTGAAGCCTGTTCTGAATAGTTGCCAGAAAACAGGAAAGCCCGCCACGCCGCCTGTGGGCATGACGGACTTTTCCGCAATGTACTACGAATTCAATAGTTGCTTCAAACTCATTTACATGTTGACCTTGAAGTCGTCAAAGTCTTCTGCATTGGTGAGCAGGCAGACGACGCAGTCCGGATGGCCCGCTGCAGCGATCTTAGCCTTGTCGAATGTGAGAAGCTTCTGTCCGGCCTTGACTTCATCCTCTTCCTTGACGAAGACCTTGAAGCCGTCACCGTTCATAGCGACCGTATCAACGCCGACATGGATGAGGAATTCCATTCCGTCCTTGCCGGAAATGCCGACTGCGTGCTTGGACTCAGCGACTGTAGAAATAGTCCCTGCAAATGGAGCATAGACAGTCTGGTCTGTCGGCTCAATGGCAACACCGTCGCCAAGAACGCCGGATGCAAATGTCTTGTCCGGGATCTCCTCACGGCCGATGATCTTGCCCTCGACAGGCTGATGGATCTCATTGCCGGAAGCAGTCATGATGACATTCGGGTTGACCTTCAGGTCCTCAGGCTTTGTGTCCTCGACAACCTTGTCTCCGGGTTTCTCCGGGTTCGGCTCTTTCCAGATGCTCATTGTAAGAGCAAAAGCAATACCGCCGGAGATAGCAAGCTCGATCGTGTAGACGAGCGGGTTGTTGATGGTCAAGTAGCCCGGGATACCTGTGACGCCGTAAGCGGTAGCGCCGATACCGGTAAGAGCACCAACCAGGGCACCGATAGCACCTGCAACATCAGCACAGATGAACGGCTTGAAGAAACGCATGTTGACACCGAAGATAGCCGGCTCTGTGATACCAAGAGCTGCGGACATGGAAGACGGAACAGCGACAGCCTTTGTCTTGCCGTTTGTAGCCTTGATACCTACTGCAAGGCAGGCACCGAACTGTGCGAAGTTGGCAGCAGATGCGATCGGCATCCATGTGTTGAGGCCGACGGATGCAAGCATACCAGCCTCGATGATGTTGTACATATGATGGAGACCCATGACGACGGTCCAGGGATACAGGGCACCCATGGCCGCGGCTCCAATCGGATTCTTGACGAGGATTTCAGCACCATTGAGAACCCATGTCTCAAGTGTGGAGAAGATCGGTCCAATGATCATGAAGGTGACAAGCGTCGTGACGAAGACGGTGCAGAGCGGGGTGACGAAGAGATCGATCATCTCCGGAACATGCTTGTGCAGCCACTTCTCAACAGCACTCATGATGGCGACAGCGATGATGACAGGGATGACATGGCCCTGATAACCGACGCGGCGGATCGGAAGGAAACTTCCAAAGAGTCTCCATGTCGGGATCTTGCCGTCTGTGACGCCGAAGAAGGAGTTGATTGCATCCGTATTACCTGCATTCCATCCATTGAGGAGTGCGGAATGGATCATACACAGACCGATGACCGCACCCAGGAAGATGTTGCCGCCGAAGACTCTTGCTGCGGAGACAGCGACGATAACAGGCAGGTAAGCAAAAGCTGTATTGGATACCATATCAAGGAACTGGTACCAGTCTGTGGAGCTGAAGTTAGGAATTGCGTGGCCGAGAGCCTCGACAATACCCATCATAAGACCAGATGCAACGATGGCCGGAAGAATAGGAACAAAGACATCACCCAATGTCTTGATCGCTCTTCTCCACATAGGCGCCTTGGCTGCAGCTGCATTCTTGACGTCCGCCTTGGATTCCTCCGAGCGGCCCGTGATCGCCAAGAACTCATCGTAGACCTTGTTGACAGTGCCGGTACCGATGATCAGCTGTAACTGACCATTCGACTCGAACATACCCTTGACGCCGTCAACCTCCTCGAGAGCTGATTTGTCCACTTTGCTGTTATCGGCGATGACAAGACGAAGTCTTGTT
Organism: uncultured Lachnospiraceae bacterium; assembly: GCA_900313955.1. Classification (GTDB taxonomy): domain Bacteria; phylum Bacillota; class Clostridia; order Lachnospirales; family Lachnospiraceae; genus Chordicoccus. Next base: position 4,382 of record OMTP01000241.1, read on the forward strand.
GCGCAGTGCGCTGCGCTGACGATATTCTCATTGCCGCCGATGTGGTCGAGAATATCCTGCGCACACTTATGATAATCCAGTGCCATTTTTTCTTTCTCCCTTCACTCATAAGATTTGTAAAAACAGTTGGATTGTTCATGAACCGATTGCAATCGGTTTCACACTGAGTTTATTATAATTTTATATTTGCTGTTTGTAAATTGTACAATCCGACAGCATTTACATTTGAAATATGTGCACATTTACCACAAACATGTGTTTTAAACGTGTTCATAAGCCCATCATTTTGTCATTTAAGTACAAGCTGTCCCTTCCATTTCATAAAGGTGTTTCACAGAAGTTTCACACAGAAAGAAAACATAAATCGGCACCTGCGGCAAAAGAGCCGCAAATGCCGATGATTCATTTTCTGTCACAATTCAGGAAAGAGCTTCGATCAGATGAGTTCCAGTTGCTCAAAGGCCTTGTAGAGGCCGTCATCTTCCACAGCTGGGCAGACGATGTCGGAGATCTCTTTAAGAGCCTTGGCGCCATTTTCCATGCAGACGGAAGTACCGACGGTCTGGATCATCTCAAGATCGTTCATGCTGTCGCCGAAGCCATACGTATCCTCGACCGGCACATGCAGATAGTCGCAGATGCGGAGGATACCGCGGCCCTTGTCGAACTTGCGGTTGATGAGCTCACCGTTGAGGCAACTGTGGGCAGAGACTTCCTGGATGCAGAAGTTGAAGTCCTTCTCAAGAGCTGCGCGGGCCTCATCGAGCTGTTCATCCCTGAGGCACATAATGACAACTTTGTAGATAGGACGGCCGTCATACTCGCTCATGGGATGGATGTTGAGGGAGGAGGACAGAGCCTTCCTCCATCTCTCGATCTCCGAGTTGCCCTCGCCCTGGCCGGCCAGGAAGTCGCCCAGGTTCTCATCGCCATAGGTGATGTCCTTGGCCTCAATGGTACAGAAGACGCCATGTCTGTGCAGGGTGTCAAGCGCCGCCTCTGTCTGCTCCTTCGTCATGGGGCAGTCGAAGATGACCTCGTCGCCGACAGTGACAAAGCCGCCGGCACCTGCCACCATGCCGTCAAATCCATAGACAAGGAGCGGGCTCAGCATGGCGTAGTTTCTGCCTGTGCATAAAAAGACCTTATTGCCCTTAGCCTGGGTCTTTCGGATGGCGTCAAGGGCGCTGTCCGGAGGGACATTGGATCCTGCTGTCGTCAGCGTGCCGTCTATATCGAGGAATATCAGTTTTTCACACATATTACTTGTCCTCTTTCTTCGGTGCAGTCTTGACTTCCTTGATTTCTTTCTTAGAAGTGTCGGCCTCTTTGATCTCTTTCTTCGCTGTATCCGCTTCTTTAATCTCTTTCTTTGCTGTATCAGCTTCTTTGATCTCTTTCTTTGCTGTATCCGCAGGCTTGATCTCCTTCTTGGCCTTCTTGGAGAGATCAAGGACCGGGACATTCCTCTCCTTGTCGTGGTCCTTCTCGCCCTTGCCGTTGAAGGTCGTATAGAGCCATGCGAAGTCATAAGCCGGGAGATTGACAGCCTTGGCAGCTCTCTTTTCTCCTGTCATGAGATCGATGTAATCCTCGTCCTCATTGATCCAGGCCGTCTCGTCGTTCTCGCTGAAGTTGAAGAGAGCGATGAGCTTCTCATCCTCATAGTAGCGTCCGATGGCAAGAACATGATCATTGTACGGCTCAAGAAGCCATGTGTCGGCAGCACTCTCAAAAACAGCGTACTCCTTGCGGGTCTTGACAAGTTTTGTGATGGCCTGGAAGAGTCTGCCCTGACGGGTGGTCGGATCCTTTCTCATGGCAACCTCATCCCAGTTCAGCTTGCCGCGGTGCAGATAGCGGCTGTCATCCCACTTGTCCGGATCTTCATGGTAGCTGTAGTCATTTAACTGGCCGATCTCATCGCCGCTGTAGAGGACGGGGATGCCGCTCTGGGTGAGGAGGAAGGCGTGGAGCATGATATCGAGGCGGATAGCCCGGTCAAGCTTCCAGTCATTTTTCTCATATTCCGATGCCTCAATACCGCACAGCGAAGCTGTTGTACCCGTGAGTCGGGCGTCTCCCAGTCTCGGGTCGTCGTTGTAGAGTTCGCCGCGGGCGTCGATGCCGTAGATCTTGCCGGTCAGATAATCATTGAGGAACTTCTTGTGAGCGACTTCCTCCGTGCCGAACTGCTTGAGGAAATCATAGTCGAGTCCCCAGCCGATGTCGTCGTGGCAGCGCAGATAGTTGAGGAATGTGTACTGCTTTGGCAGGGCGAAGACTGCCTCCAGCTGATGTCTCATGAGTCGGACATCACGGGTTGCGACAGTGTGCCATGTCGTCGCCATAGTAGTGACGTTGTAGAGCATATGGCACTCCGGCTTCTCGACAGAGCCGAAATAAGGAACGACCTTGGACGGCTCCATGACAACTTCTCCAAGGAGAAGTGTGCCCGGGCAGACGACCTCGGAAGCCATTCTCATGAGGCGGACAAGTGTGTGAACCTCCGGCAGGTTGCGGCACTGGGTGCCCAGTGTCTTCCAGATATAAGGAACTGCATCGAGACGCACGATATCGACGCCGTGGTTGCAGAGGAAGAGCATATTTTCCGTCATGTCGTTGAAGACAGTCGGATTACGGTAATTGAGATCCCACTGATACGGATAGAAGGTAGTCATGACGACCTTATTTGCCTCAGGGCACCAGGAGAAGTTGCCGGGTGCTGTCTGCGGGAAGACCTGAGGAACTGTTTTCTCGTACTCATTGGGGATGGTCCAGTCGTCGTAGAAGAAATAGCGATCCTGATATTCCTTCTCACCGGCTCTGGCCTTCTTTGCCCACTCATGGTCCTCGCTGGTGTGATTCATGACGAAGTCCAGGCAGACGCTCATGCCCTTCTCATGGCACTTCTCCGAGAGATGATAGAGGTCATCCATGGTTCCCAGTTCCGGCTGCACCTTGCGGAAATCCGCCACGGCGTAACCTCCGTCGCTTCTGCCCTTGGGGCTCTCAAGAAGCGGCATCAGGTGGACATAGTTAATACCTGTCTCCTTCAGATAGTCCAGGTGCTTCTCGACTCCCTTGAGTGTTCCGTCGAAGCACTGGGTGTACATAAGAGTTCCCAGCATCTCATTTCCCTTGTACCAGTCCGGAACCATCTCGCGGGCCTCATCCCACTCCTTGAGTTCAGGACTTCTCTCCACGTACTCCTTGTGGAGCATAGAGACAAAGTAGTTAAATGCATTTTCATCCCCGTTGTACAGTTCGCAGTAGAGCCACTTCATTTCGTCATAGTTCCTGGCGAGTCTCTCCTTAAACTGTGGCTCCCACGCTTCGTCAAATGTTGCTGCCATCTCTTTTTCCTCCTTGTGCTTATTCCTTTGCACCTTTGACATGAGTGCTCTGGCGGAGCATCACTTCGTACCCGAGCTTGATCTCGGCAGATGCTACCGCTTTTCCCATCAACTGTTCCATAATAATCGCCGCCGCCTGAGCGCCGCTTTCTTTGTAGTGAAAATGCACCGTTGTGATGGACGGTGTTGTGACTGCGGATGCCACGTTGTCCCCGAAGCCCGCCACCGCGACGTCCTCTGGAATCCGCTTCCAGCGGTCCTTGAGGCACCGCATGGCTCCGACCGCGATTCTGTCCGTCGCACAGATCACCGCGTCGATTGTCGGATTCTGATCGAGGAGCTCTCCCATTTTCTGGTACCCCGATTCTATGGAGAAATCTGCAATGCACGTTCTGAGCGGATCGACAGCGAGTCCATTTTCCTCCATTGCCTTGACGAAGCCCTCATATCTCCGGGTTCCGACAGCTATGTCCTCCTTCAGGACGCCGATGTAAGCCGGGCACTTGTAGCCCTCTTCCAGGATCTTCCGGGTCAGGTCGTGCCCCGCGTCAAAATCATCGTGGTAGATACAGGAGTATCCCGACAGCCTCTGCCCTACGATGACAACCGGTATGGACATCTCTTCCAACAGCCTTTTGTGCTCCTCCGTGAAAACGGTTGCAAGAAGGATCACACCATCCACCCGATTGTGGGAAAATACCTTCAGATATTCAATTTCTTTCTCCGGATCATTGGCGGTCGTCGCAAGCAGCGTCTCATATCCCGACTTGGTAAGTTCATCTGTAATCCCCTCAACGACACTGGATATAGAGTCTGAGTTGATTCGCGGCAGAATCACCCCGATGAGACGCGTCTTCTTGGTTCGCAGCGTCTGCGCCATAATCGAGGGTTTGTAGCCCGTCTCCTCAACCACCTTGCGGATGCGCTCCTTTTTCTCCTCGCTTATGTATCCGTGATTCAGATACCGCGAGACCGCAGCGCGCGATACACCGGCCATCTCCGCAATATCGCCGATATTCATCATGTCCCTCCAATGTGACATCGTTTTCACAGCTCATCGTATCACGTCAGCGTATTTGCGTCAATCTTTCCCATTTAATTCTACAGTTTTTCACGAATTTCACCTTTAATTTTTGTATATTATGCCCAATCATTTTGGAACGTCCGCCCATTTCATTTTCTTTTTGGAAAATGTCCTTTCTTCCGCTCATTCGCGTTTCACATTCAAATCACATGAAACGCAGCATGAAACTGTAAAATGCGCTATACTGTAAGAAAATGCGACACACCACAGAGGACGGTTCTCGTGGCGCACGATAAGTTGAGTCATGAGAAACGTCCCCCACTAGGTTCTGCCCCAGCTTTGGAAAGGACATTGTAACTGTTCAGCAGGCCTGACGAAGGCGCGATAAAAAAGCACTTCCGAAGTGGACCTTTGAGGGGTGGCCGCGGAGGAAGTGCTTTTTTATTGCACCTTTCCGTCAGGCCCTGAACAGTTACAGGACATTTTGAAAATGAGCACAAAAAAGCCACGGGGTCCCCGCGTCCACCTGGACCACTCTTTCGGACCCTATTACGATAAAAGTTCCAGAATCCTGATCCTCGGCAGTTTTCCTTCTGTCAAATCCAGGGAAATGAACTTCTACTACGGCCATCCCCAGAACCGCTTCTGGAAGATCATGGCGGCTCTATATAAAGAAAGCGCACCGGAAAGTCTCGAAGAAAAGAAAAACTTTCTGACGCGCAATCACATCGCTGTCTATGACGTCATCGAAAGCTGCTCCATCATCGGCTCCGCCGACAGCACGATCGAGGATGTCCGGGTCACCGACCTCACCCCCATTCTGGCAGGAAGCCAGATCGGCAGCCGTATCTTCGTCAACGGCGGCAAAGCCTGCGCCCTCTATCAAAAATATCAGCTCCCCGTCACCCACATCGAGGCAGCAAAACTCCCCTCTTCCAGTCCCGCCAACGCCGCCTACTCCCTCGACCGCCTGATCCACCTCTGGGGCGAAGCCCTCGGAACCAAAGGAGACGGTTCTGCCGGTGTCGCTTTACGGCAAGGCCCGTGAAGTTCGCCTTATCCTTCCTACTGCCCGGAGCAATTCGTGGTCTCTAATTGTTTCGGAGCAGTACAATATATCTAACTTATACAGTACAAAAAAGCTGTCCTGCTTTTGCAGAACAGCTTCTTTGGACGGAGAAGGAGGGATTTGAACCCTCGCGCCGCTATTAACGACCTGCACCCTTTCCAGGGGTGTCCCTTCGGCCAGCTTGGGTACTTCTCCAAGGTGCTCGAACGATTCGAACAATATGCAATTGCCGGTTCCCTTAAAGCTCTCACCGATCTTGTTTGGAACAGCAAGTAAGATAATACCAGAAGGTCAATCAAAATGCAAGGGGTATTTTGCATTTTTCTTGATTTTTTCAAATCGTAGTTACAGTTCACGGGTGGGTCACAACGTCGCTCCACAAAAAGACCTTCCATCCGGACTTAGTAAATTTGCGCGCAAAAGCGGGCGCGCAAATTCGAATGCGCCCTGATGGAAGGTCTTTTTGCTACGCACCGGGGTGCCCCGTGAACTGTAACAAATCGTACACAGTTCACGGGTCAGCCAGAACTGTAACGATAAAGCACTTCCTTCGCGGCTCTACGCTCCGCTTCGGTCGGCTGCTCTTCGAGCGTCCACCGGACGTTCAGCGCCCCCTCAAATGTCCGCTCCGGAAGTGCTTTTTCAAGGCAGCAATCGGCAGACGAGCGAACCATACCTTCACCCTCTCCCCATCCGGCGGCAGCTGGGGCAGATGCCGTAGAATTCAGTCGTGTGCCGCTCCACTTTATAGCCTTCCCCGGCGAGTGTTCTGTCCATCTCGTAGAGATAGGGCATGTCCAGGTCGCGGGTCTCGTGGCAGATGCGGCAGATAAAATGGTAGTGCGGCGTCGTGTTGCCGTCGTAGCGGACATCACTGCCCTCCACCTCCACGCGGCGAATCTCCCCCTCATCGGCCAGATCGTTGAGGACGCGGAAGACCGTGGCGCGGGAAATATTTTCCCCATCGCGGTCCAGCTCCTCCTTCAGCTCCGAAGCCGTCGGGTGAGTGTGCATTTTCTTAAGTTCACTCGTAATCGCTGCCTTCTTTGGTGTCTGCCTGCGTTCCATTTTCCCATACTCCTCCAGCCTGAGATTCTGTCTCATTTGATCATAATGGATTTTTACTTAAAATGCAACTTTCGCTTGAACATTCTTCTATGAAATTTTGTGTTACTGTTCACGGGTGGGTCACTTCGCCGCTTCGCACAAAGGCCTTCTTCC
>OMTP01000240.1 GCA_900313955.1 uncultured Lachnospiraceae bacterium
AAAAATAGTTGAGGAGGGAACGCTTATGACTGAAAAAACGAAAGAGAGAGGCCACGGCAGCCTCGCCGGCCTTGGCATCTGTATTGTGATCGGCTTTTTGTTCGATCTCCTTCTGACCAACATCCACGGGTCGAATGCGGCACTCGACTACACGAACTTCGTGAGCGGGATCACCCAGTCGGTCCCCAGGGAGATCGCCTGGCTCTTCATGAACTTCACGGAGCCTTATTTCTACGCCAATGTCTTCGCCGGCATCGGCATCATCGTGGGCGGCTTCATCGCCTACGCTCTTGCCATGAAGAACTCCAGGTACGCGGGCTTCGACATCTGCTACGGCTCCTCTTCCCTCTTCCCCTGGGTGGTGGGATCCGAGCTTCTTTCCGCAGGTCTTGCCATCTTTGTCTACCGCTACATTGATCTCTTCAATGTGGAGGGCACGACCTGGGTCGCGACTTTCATCACGATTGCCGGCGCGCCTCCTGCTGTCATGCTCATGTACGGCCCCAGCCTCTCCGCATTTTTAACTGTTTCGATTCTGGGCGGACTCATCGCCTGCCCGACGGCGACATTTTTCTCCCAGTACCTGATCGGTCCCTGGGAGCTGCCGGGCGTCATCGCCAATGTTCTGGCCATGACCGTGACGGGATTCATTTTATGCATGATCATGAAGCTCTGCCCCTTCGTCAGGAAGGCCCCGATCGTGGACCACAGGAAGGGGCTTCCCGCGAAGAAGGAGGATGTTCATTCAACAAAATGGTTCATCCGCCGCGTCATCGCCGATTTCAGCGAGGCACCTTTCTACGGAAATGAAATTGCTTCCATCGGCATGCTGGTCGGCCTCGTCATCGGCTGCTGCGTGTGCGGAACCCACACGGCCTACGGCGCCGGACCTGCGGCTGTCGGCGCCATCGTCCTGTCCCAGTTCGTGAGCTCGGCCGTCGGCGTCTTCCTCTATGCGGACAAGTTTGACAACGGCGAGTGGTACGCGACATACGTCCCGGTCGTCAGCGTCGGTCCGGCATGCGTGCTCATGTTCGGCTCCACGGTTCCGGTCGCCCTCTTTGCGGGCATTTTGGGCGGCATCATGGGCGGCCCGGTCGCCGAGTTCTTCGGCACCCGCCTCCCCGAGGGCGTTCACGGCACTGTCGCCAACGTCACCTCCATGGCCGTCTGCACCGCCATCGTGGCCGTCACCATGAAGTATCTGCCCTGCTTCTAAAAAGTGTCGGGCAGTGAAGAAGGGAGCAATGGCAATGGGACATATGATTTATTTCGCCCGTCACGGGCAGACGGTCTGGAATGTGGAAAATAAGATCTGCGGAGCATCGGAGAGCGAGCTCACGGAGCTGGGCTTTCAGCAGGCGGAGGAGCTGGCTGAGAAGATAAAAAGTTCAGGCATCCATATCGATGAGATCCTCTACTCTCCCCTCATCCGGGCAAAAGACACGGCTCTCACCATCTCCCGCGCGACGGGGATTCCCGCACGCCCCGAGATGCGCATCAAGGAGCAGAATTTCGGCTACTGGGAGGGAACGCCGAGAGACGGCCAGGACTTCGCGGAGGACAAGAAGAACTTCATCAAGTCCTACGGGACCGGCGAATCCATGTTTCGCCTGGCTCAGCGCGTCTACAACCTGCTCGACGAGCTGAAAGCCGACGACTCGGGCAAAACTTATCTCCTCGTCGCCCACAACGGCATCGCCCGCATCGTTGAGAGCTACTTCCGCGACATGACCAACGAGGAGTTCGCCAGATTCGGCATCAGAAACTGCGACCTCAGAGAATACCACTTTTCATGAGGACATGGGATCGACCATTTTCTGTCCTTCCCCCCCCAGCGAGTGGCCATTTTAGGGCTTCCGCTGGGGGAAAACACTTCAGGATTTCCACTGTAAGTGATGGAGGGCGCCGTACTTCTCCATGCCGGGGAAGTCGTTCTGCCTGAGTGCCTCATAGAGGACGATGGCGGCGGAATTGCACAGGTTGAGAGACCGCTCCTCCTCCATCATGGGGATGCGGATGCAGTCTTCCTCGTGGTCAACCAGGATCTCTTCCGGGATGCCACGGCTCTCCGGACCAAACATGATGTAGTCGTCCGGACCAAAGGATACATCAGTGTAGATCTTGTGGGCCTTGGTTGTCGCCAGCCAGACCTTTCTGCCGGGATTCTGCTCACAGAAGTCCTGATAATCAATATAAACTTTCTTGTCGAGGCGGGGCCAGTAATCGAGCCCCGCTCTTTTAATGGCCTTGTCGCTCAGCGAAAAACCGAGTGGCCCGATCAGATGGAGGCGGGCACCCGCCGCCATACATGTGCGGCCGATATTGCCTGTATTATACGGTATCTCAGGTTCATAAAGTACGATATTGATCATGATTTCATTTCTTCCTTGTAACTGTTCAGGACGGGCTCTTTGCGGAGAGAAAAACATGTCCTCAGCGGCGAATTGTCCTTGCGAGCGAACCTTCGTCATCGATCAGGCCTTCTTTTGAGCCGAGGAGGACATGTTTTTCTCGAAGCAAAAGTGCCCTCCTGAACAGTTACAAAAAATGCATGAAGTGCCTGTGGGTGATCAATTGCCTGACAGCATAAGTTACTTCTGCAGTTCGAAATCTTCTTTGCCGTGCTTGCAGAGCGGGCAGACCCAGTCGGCCGGAAGATCCTCAAAGGGGACGCCCTCCTTGGCCTCATCGTAGGTGTAGCCGCAGATCCGGCATACCCAGACCTTGCCCGTGCTCTCCTTCTTCTGGGGCTTTGGCTTGACATTGGCATGATAGAAAGCATAAGTCATACTGGGAGCTTTGGAGAGGACATCTCCATCAACGACATCGCAGAGGAAGAACATATGCGATCCCAGATCGATCTTCTGCACGACTTTGAGGGACAGATAGGCATTGGTGCCCTTTGTTATGTAAGGGATACCATTTGCTGCCTCTGTACAGTCAGTAAAGGCAGCGAATTTGTCCGTGTCCCTGCCGCTTGCAAATCCAAAGTGCTTAAAGAGAGCAAACGCAGCCGTCTCATCGATGAAGGACACATTGGCTTCTCCTGTCTTCTCGAGAACCTGCTCCGTGAAGTTAGCTTTGTTGACAGTGATGGACACGCGGTTGGGTTCCGTCGTCTGCTGCATGCATGTGTTGATGATGCAGCCATTGGCCTTCGTCTCATCTTTGACCGTGAGGACGAAGAGACCATAGGTCAGGTTATACATTGCTTTTCCGTTCATAGAAGTTACCTCCTTATTTGCATACTTTTGAGGAAAGTATACCATAACTCGGCGTTTTCTGCTCGGAAAATTATACAATTTCACAGAATTTCTGTCAAAAATGTTACTGTTCACTCGTCAGCCAGTTGCTGCCTCGAAAAAGCACTTCCGGAGTGGA
>OMTP01000239.1 GCA_900313955.1 uncultured Lachnospiraceae bacterium
CGGGGATGTCCGCGGAGGAAGTGCTTTCCACATGGCGCCCTGGGTGACCCGTGAACTGTAACGTTGGTTACAGGGTACAGTTCACAGGTCACCCGGAGCGACGCAAAAAGACCTTCCATCGGGTCCAAATCGACGGGGCCAGGATGGAAGGTCTTTTTGTGCAGCGGCGCGGTGCCCTGTCCGTTTCCTCAGGCCGGGAGGGACAGGTCGTCTTTTTTGCGCTCGGTAATGCCCTCATGGACAACTTTGACCCATTTGGTCTGAGGACGGAGAAGGGCGATGAGGGAGCAGAGGGTGTAGATAGCGAGGAAGATCGGGAAGGTAAAGAAGCCAGCCCGGATTTCTCTGATGGTGATGCCGCAGAAGCGGGTGATGAAGTAGGCCGCAGCCAGGGTCCCTATGTAGGTTCCGAGGAAGCCCAGAATAATGAAAGGTATGCTCTTTGGAACCTTGTCGATCATGATGAGCTGGGCCACAGCGCCTGCGAAGGTGCTGACGATCTGGACCGGACCCATGAGGAGGAGCTCCAGGTTGTCGAAGAGGCAGACCTGTGTGTGGGTTCTCTTGATCGATGGATCTTTAAAGCTTCTGACCCACTCCCCCAGATAGGTACGGAGAATCTGGTAGCTGCCCGTGCACCAGCGTATGAGCTGGGGGAACATGGCGCGGACCGTCGATGGCTGCTCATCGTAGAAGACGGCCGTCTCACAGAAAGAGATGCGGTGCCCCCTCATGCACATCTTGAAGGACCACTCGACGTCCTCAGTGATGGAAGAAGTGCGCCAGCCATATTCCTTCAGAAGATCGGTGCGCACGGCAAAACCCGTCCCTGTTAAAAAAGAGGAAAATCCAAGTTTTTCCCTCGAATAGGAGTAGATGTAGTTGTAGAGCGGCCAGTAAATGGCATACCAGTCCGTGACAAATGTCTTATAGGGCCTGCCGGCAAGACGCTTGCCCTGGATGATTTCATTTCCCAGAGCCAGATGGGCATTGATCTTCATCATGAAATCCTCGGCAGGGACATTGTCCGCATCGAAGAAGAGGAAGGCGTCGAAGTCCTCTGTGTACTTGCGGAGGATCTTTTTGATGCCCCAGCTGAGAACTGCCCCCTTGCCGTTCTGGTCGCCGACATTTTTCTCGTAGACCGTGACGAACGGGTAGCGGCGGCCGATCTCGGCGGTCGCATCCGTGCAGTGGTCGGCCAGAAGAAAGACATGAAACATTTCCATGGGATAGGTCTGGCGGGAGAGAGCGTCGAGCAGGCTGCCGATGACATTTTCTTCGTTATTTGCGCAGATGACAACAGCGAAACGATTCTGCGGGGTCCCGGGACCGGGCAGCGGGCGGGCCTTCCTCAGCCCGAAAAATGCGACGAAGCCGTGCCAGCTCGTGAACAGCATCGCGCAGATTTGAATGATCATCATGATGAGAAGCATGTGTCTCATGATCGGAACTCCTTCTCTTTGTATTATGAGGCAGTGGGAGCCTCTGCTCTTCATTGTAGCATTGCAATGAAGCCGACTCAAATGAAGCCTTTGTAAGGGCAGTTTGATGTTTTGTAAAGTGGAACCAAAAACTCAAAGTATTGAAGTGATTTTATCATAGCGATTTTTCACTCATCCTGCAATCAGTCTGAGCAGTATTTAAGAAATGTTAAGGTTTGAGAGCTCTTTAAAATCCCTTATCGATCATGTAAAATAGAAATAACAAACGATTGTCAAGGGGAGGACTCATCATGAAATGGGTTGAAAAATGGAACATATGCCGGCTTGCTGTTTTGATTGTGACGCTTGTCATGGGGACCGTGCCTGTGGGAGCGGCAGAAAATGGGGGGAAAATGCCATTTTCCGATGTGAAAGAGGAGGCATTTTATCATGACGCTGTCACCTGGGCCTACAGCGAAGGAATCGTAGCGGGAACGGGGAAGAATACATTTTCCCCGAATCAGAAAGTTTCCAGGGCGGATCTGGTCACGATGCTGCACAGGTACGCGGAGAAAGCGGGCATGAGCGTATCCGGCAACAGCATGGCCATGCCATTTTCTGACGTGACGGTGAAAAGCGACGGGACGAAGCCCTACTACTATGACGGGGTCGCATGGGCATTTTCCAATGCTATAACAAAGGGAGTGGCGGAGACGACGTTTGGTCCCAGGGTGACCTGCACGCGCGGCCAGGCCATCACTTTCCTTTATAATATGAAAGGAAAACCGGCTGTGACGACAGCTTCGCCCTTCCTGGACTGCGGCGAGGGGGCTTATTATGAGAAGGCAGCGCTCTGGGCCTATGAGAGGGACATCACGAGCGGCAAGACCCGGTATCTCTTCGGCACCTGGGATCAGGTGACTCGCGCTGAAGCCGTGTGTTGGCTCTATCGGCTCGACCGGAACAAGGAGGAAAAATCCATTCGTGTCCTCACACAGGCGGCCGCGGACACTCTGCCCCGCAGCTATGGAGAGACGGATTTGTCGGCGGAGTTCGACTACCGCTATGTCTTCACGCACTGCGGGGATCTGGTGAAGTCTCTGGGAAATGATCCGGCAACAGTTCTTCGCTATTATGCCGAGACGGGACGCTTCCACGGCATGCAGGCGACGGAAGATGTTCCTGCCGGGGAGAAGGCGAAGATTATCTGTATTGATCCGGGCCATCAGGATCACGGAATGAGCGCAATGGAGCAAAATGGTCCGGGATCAGACGTCAGGAAGGCCAAGCTGACGACAGGCACCAGCGGCTGGGCGACCGGCCGGGACGAGTACATGGTCAATCTCGAGGTGAGTCTCAAACTGCGCGATGAGCTCAGGAAACGCGGGTATACCGTCGTCATGACCCGGGAGACGAATCACGTCAACATCAGCAACATAGAGCGGGCGCAGATCGCCAACGCCGCAGGAGCGGACATCTTTGTCCGCATGCACTGCAACGGGGCTGAGACGGGCGCCCTGCACGGAGCCCTGACCATGGCGCCGGCCGACGATAATCCGTACCTTACTGCGGGGATCATCAAGGACAGTCAGCGTCTGGCCCAGACCCTTCTCGACCATCAGGTCCGCTTCACCGGCCAGAAGAAGTTCGAGGTGCAGCTCGTCAACAACATGACCGGCATCAACTGGGCCCGGATGCCCGTTACCATCGTGGAAATGGGCTATATGAGCAACCACGAGGAGGACCGCTATCTGTCGAGCACTGACGGCCAGAACAAAATCGCTTCCGGCCTCGCCGACGGCATCGACGCCTACTTTGCAGGGCGCAGCTGACCTGCCCGGGTCGCAGAAAGCCACGGGGACCTTTGTGCGAGGCGGCGAAGTGACCCACCCGTGAACTGTAACCCCTCCTGAACAGTTACCAAATTTTTTATAAACTTCCCCTTGACTTTCCTGCGATTTGAAAATACAGTAGAAAGTACGAAACATGATCATAGCGTATTGTAGGAGAATGAGATGACAATCAGCGACAGGATCTTCCGTCTCATGAAAGAGAAAGGGATGACGCAGAAACAGTTTTCAGAAGCGACCGGGATCGCGCAGAGTTCGATCAGCGACTGGAAGCGGAAGAGAACCAATCCTGTGTCCGACAAGATCATGATCATCTGTCACGTTCTTGACGTCACGCCCGAAGAACTTCTGTCGGGGACAGAGGACAAGGACCAGCGGCGGAATCCGTCTGACTATCTTGTCGTCAAAAAAGACACCGATCTCGGCAGCTTCATCAGTCGCTATCAGAGCCTTGACGACGACCAGCGCGCCCGCGTTCAGGGATATCTGGATGCTATCTGCGAGCTGAAAAAAGACAGCACTCTCTGATGCGTGTCTTTTTTTATACTCTAAAAATACGTTTATAAGGATAAATTCGAATCAAAAGGACTTTTCATCACAGCATTGAAGGGAGAGATAGGCAGGCAAGAAAAATGATTCCGTTCCTGTTTCCTGCTTTTTGATGGTACAGTTCACGCGTTGGCCAACAGGCGCCATGTGGAAAGCACTTCCGAAGTGAACCCTCACGGGGATGTCCGCGGAGGAAATGCTTTCCGAAGGGCATCCGTGAACAGTAACATCCCGCGTTACAGTTCATGGGGCACCCCGGCGCGGAGCACAAAGGCCTTCTTCCGGAGCG
>OMTP01000237.1 GCA_900313955.1 uncultured Lachnospiraceae bacterium
GCCTGCTTTTGCGGCGAAAATTACTAAGTGAAGGAAGAAGGCCTTTGTGCGAAGCACCGAAGTGACCCACCCGTGAACAGTAACCACTCCCTCGCAGCTGGAAGATCTACAGACCTTGGATGATTTGATTGACGTTAGATGTGTGCTCCAATAAAATCGTTGCTGCCCCTACACTGCAAACAGGAAGGGGGTGAAAGCATGATCGATTTTCTCATCACTATTTTGTCCACTGTTTTGGCATCTGTGGTCAGCTACTACATTTGCAAGTGGCTAGATGGAGGCGATGATGACAGCAACTAGCCCGCATCGGAAGCGCAACCGTAAATAGCGAAGGAACCCCCGGAAGTGCCAGCTTCCGGGGGTTCCGTTTGAAAACATGATCGCTCATCACTATTGATCGATTTCAATATAGCACTGGCTTTATCATTTGTCAAATGTGTTGGTAGTTCGCTAAATAGAAGAAGTAGTTCGCCTAATAGTTCGCTTAAAATAGAAATTAGTTCGCTTAGAGTTCGTAACTTCGCTAAAAACAGTAAGAGGCCTCCCGGTACCAGTGGCACCGAAGAGAGCTCTAACTCCTTTGGGAACGTACTGGCGTCTTTTACCTGCCACCTGGATCATATGGCCCATCGCCGGAGTTGCCTTTGGTGTACTGGCAGCGGTGCTCAGGGTTGTGCGCAGAAAAGGATAAAAAGACACAGGGGCTGCCCCGGCGTCTTCACTACAATTGGCCAGATTGTCAGACAACAATCCGGAATTGCAGCAAAGACGCCGGGGCTGCCCCTGTGTCTTTTATGGCTTCAGCTGAGTCTTGTGTAGAGCACGCCCAGCCCCTTCATGAGGAGGCTGGGCTCGTGCAGGACGGGCTTTGTGAAATATGGCAGTGCATATTTAGCGTAGCCGCCGGTGATGATGCGGGAGGCCTCATCAAAGCCGGGCGTCTGAGATGAGATGCGGTCGAAGATGCCTTCGACCATGGCGGCTTCTCCGATGACGGAGCCGCTCAGCATGCAGCCGATGGTGTCACTTCCGAGCAGAGTCTTGGGCGGAAGGGCCGTGAGCTCAGGGAGCTGGGCTGCTTCCTGGGCGAGGATCTTGAGGGAGAGCTGCATGCCGGCACTGATCATGCCGCCGACCATGAAGCCCTGCTCATCGACGACGGAAATAGTCGTCGCAGTGCCGAAGTCGCAGAGCATAAGTGGGCGCCCGTGCACAAGTTTTCTCGCTGCCGCCATGTCGACCAGTCGATCGACGCCCAGGGACTCGGCATCGTAGTGGGAGAGGTCAATGCCCGTGATGTAGGGGGATACTTTGCTTGTGAGGACGAAAGGCTCGGAAGAAGCTATTTTCTTCAGGGCTTCCGCGAGGATCGGCGTGAGATCAGGGACGACGGAGGAGAGGATGCTTCCCTCAAAAGCGTCGGGGTCGGATGCATTTTCCTCGAGCTTGAGTCGGATGGTCTCTCTGAGAGATGAGACGGTCCACTTCTTTTTCGTGGCAATGCGGAAGGTGCTGATGAGGCGGTCATTTTCAAAGACACCGATGACCACGCTCGAGTTGCCAATGTCGGCGGCAAGATATCGCATAGCTTGTTCCTTTCTATGGGGCAACCCCAGCGCAAGCCTGAAATGGGCCTGCCGCTGGGGGTGAAATATCGAGGAGGAGAGGGAGCGAACCCCAGCGAGTCGCAAAAAAAAGGGACTCGCTGGGGTTCGCAGGGTAAGCGTGACTTATTTTTCCTCGAAGAGATGGGTCTTGAAGAGCGCCATGCACAGGACCGGGGTCAGGATGGCGGCGACCAGCATTTCCGGGACGCCGTTGGCGGCGACAACGCCGAGAATCACATTGCGGACGGCGTCGACAGAGATGCCCTGAGCGGCGGCGTAGGCATTTTTAAAGAAGATGTAGATGAAGCCCATGACGAGGCCAGTGTTGGTGAGCGCGCCGGAAGCGCCTGCGGCGGCGAGGCCGACGGTCTGGGACAGGCCCTTCTTGACAGGGAGTTTGCGAAGCAGCTTATAAATATAGTAGGGAACGACACCGACAAGGATGCGGGGCACGAAGCAGATGAGCAGAGCCCATGGGCTGCCGTGATCGCTGCCGATGACCGGAATGAGCGGTGAAAAGGCGAAGCTGAGGACGCTCGGCGTTATGGAATTCTTGATGAAAGATGTGAGGCCGAACTCAAATCCTAAAAAGGCGCCCTTCCTGGGACCCATCAGGATGCATCCGACGATGACGGGGACATGCAGAATGGTTGCTTTGATGAGGGGCAGGTCGATGAGACCGAGCGGCGTGAAGGCCATGATCAGAATGATGGCGGTGAAAATGCTCATTTCTGTCAACTCTTTTGCCGACTGTCCCGGGCGGCGGGCAGAGACTGCCTGCGCAGATGATGTGTTTTTCATTTGTATTTCCTCCTAAGCTACTGTTCCAATTTGTCTTGGATATAGTGCGGATTTATTGTATCATAAAGCTGAGAAATGTGAAGTGTTTTGGATGTTTCTTGTAAAAAACATAAGAGGTAGAAAGCATGTTAAAGGGAAAGAATGTGCTTCTTGGCGTGTCGGGCGGCATTGCGGCTTTTAAGGCGGCGGCGCTGGCGTCGGCTCTGGTCAAGCAGCATGCGGATATCAATGTGGTCATGACGAAGCATGCGGAGGAATTCATCACGCCGCTCACGTTTGACGCTCTGACTCATCATCGGACGGTGACGGACACCTTTGACCGCCAGCACAGCTACGAGGTAGAGCACATCGCGCTCGCCGACAGGGCGGATCTTTTCGTCATTGCGCCGGCAACGGCCAATGTCATTGGCAAGCTGGCAAATGGCATTGCGGACGATATGCTGACGACCACCGCCATGGCATGCATTTGCCCCAAAATCATTTGCCCCGCGATGAATACGAAAATGTATGAGAACCCGGCTACCCAGCGCAACTTGAGGCAGCTGAGGGAGGACGGCTGGGAGATATTGGAGCCGGAGAGCGGTATGCTGGCGTGCGGGACGACGGGCAAGGGACGCATGGTTGAGCCGGCGGAGATTGTAGACGCCATCCTGCTGAAGATCGCTCTGCCCCACGATCTTGCCGGCAAGAAGATTATGGTCTCGGCCGGGCCGACGCAGGAGGCTTTTGATCCGGTCCGTTATGTCTCCAACCACTCGACGGGGAAGATGGGGTATGCAATCGCCCGGAATGCGGCTCTCCGGGGGGCGGATGTGACGCTGGTCTCCGGGCCGGTCGCTATTCCGGAGCCGCCCTGTGTCCATGTCGATCACGTCGTCACGGCGGAAGACATGTTTGAGACGATCACGTCGAAGGCAGCCGAGATGGACATGATCATCATGGCGGCTGCCATCGCCGACTTCCGCCCGCCGGCTGTCGCGGAGGACAAAATCAAGAAAGGAAAGAAAGAGGAGGGACTTGTGCTCGAGATGGAGAGAACCAGGGATATTCTCGCCTGGCTCGGGGAGCACAGACAGCCCGGTCAGCTGCTCTGCGGCTTCTCCATGGAGACAAAGGATATGCTCGAGAATTCCAAGAAGAAGCTCTATAAGAAGCATATTGACATGATCGCAGCCAATAACCTCAAGGACGAGGGAGCCGGCTTCGGTGTCGACACCAATCTTGTCACACTCATTACGCGCGACGGCGAGGAGACTCTGCCACTCATGTCCAAGTTTGATGTCGCTGGGGCCCTGCTCACGGCACTGCTTGGAATGAAGTGACCTTTCATGATGTCGCCGAAGATGCCAACTAGCTATCCGGTCACACAACGGTCACATGAAAGATAAATTTTCCGAAAAATTGATTTTATGCTCCCAAAGTCTTGATAAATCCAAGGACGGTGGAGTATGATGAATCTATGATAGGTCGTTTAGGCGGTAACTATTCAAGGGGTTTCTCGAAGCGAGATTGCCTTCCTGAAGAGTTACCTTAGCTGCAAGTACTCATGACGGGGCGCGGTATGGTCTGGAATATAGATTTTGTGATATCGTCAATTGTTATTTTGGCGATCCTTCTCTACTTCTATACGAAGCTGCAGAGACTGCCGATCGAGAGATATCGGGCGTTTTCGCGGCTTATTTCCATGTGCCTTGTGACTCTCGCTGTGGATCTTCTGACTTCCTTTGTCAACGTACAGGCTGCCTTCCTGCCGAGGGGCATCGGGGTCGTCGCCCAGATCGCCTACTACTTCTGCATCACCCTGCGCGGCTACTTCTTCTACCGCTACTTCCTTGCGACCCTGAAGGGCGGCGTTCAGCTGACCAGAACCGTCCGCAGGCTGCCACTTCTGCCTCTCGGGACTTATCTCTGCGTGCTCGTCATTGACGCCGCCCAAAAGCCCATGACCCATCAGAGCATAAGCGGCGAAGTCCTCAACCTGGTGTGCGCATTTTACGCCATCTACTCCATTTTCCTTGTGGCGCAGGGAAAGGAGCACTACCAGAAGCCGGAGTTTCAGAGCCTCATCGTGGCCAACGGCCTCCTGCTTTTGGGCATTTTCTTCCATCGAAGTCTGCCCGGAGTACTCATCCTCAATTTCTTTGTGACGGCGACCATTCTCATGCTCTTTTTGTCCATGCAGGATCCGAAGAGGTACATAAGCGGCGAGGTCGGCGCCTACAACGTCGACGGCCTCAGGGAAGTTTATCAGGAGCTCAATGAGAAAAATGAGCCTGTCTGCACGCTCGGTTTTGTGGTTATCGCCTATGGAGACCTGAAGGCCATGCACGGCGAGGCGACCATCCACAGGATCATGATCGAGATCGGCAATTACCTCAGGGAAATGCACACGCGCTCGAATGGGGACTGGACCTACTATTACCTCGACAATGGCAGCTTTGCCATCCTCGGCAGCTCGGAAATGCCCCTTCGCCGCCTGCAGGCCGTCGTCCTGCACCGCTTCCAGCAGGTCTGGCAGGCGGGAAATGTCGACATCATCCTCGAGGCCCACAGTTTCCTCATGCGCGACGACGTGCGCCCGCACGACACAGACTAGTACATAGACACAGTCCACGGCCTCATTGCCATCGCCGCCCACCCGGCCAGCAATCTCGATGAAAATGCCGATGAGAAGGCGGTGAAAAGTCTCCGCCACGAGCGGGCTGTCCTCCATGCCCTGGACCGCGCCATCCGCAACAACGCCGTGGAAGTCTGGTTCCAGCCCATATACAGCATACGCGAGGGAAAAATCAACGGCGCTGAGGCCCTCTCCCGCCTCAACGATCCGCAGCTCGGCTATATTTCTCCCGGCGAGTTCATCGATGTTGCCGAGAAAAATGGCCTCATCGACAAGCTGGGCGACCAGATCATCCGCAAGACATGCAGCTTCATCAAGGAAAATGACATGGCGGCCCTGGGCCTTGAGTTCATCAATATCAATCTCTCGCCCATCCAGCTGACGAGCGGCGACATCAACCGGCATTTTACGTCGATTGTCAATGACTACGGCATTCCCCACGATTTCCTCAAGGTGGAGATCACGGAGGCGGCCAGTGTCAACGGCACCTTCCTCAACGAGAAGATGAATGAGCTCCGGGACAAGGGCTTCCACATGGCGCTCGACGACTTCGGAACAGGCTACTCCAACATCATCCGCGTCCTTGAGTATCCCTTTGATGTCATCAAGCTTGACCTGACTCTGGTCTGGTCTTATTTCCGCGAGGAAAAAGATGTCCTGCCCGGCCTTGTCTCCATCTTCAAGACCGAGAATTACACCGTCGTCGCCGAGGGCGTCGAAAATGAAGCCATGGCCAGGGGCCTCGAGCGCCTGGGCGTCGATGCCCTGCAGGGCTTCTACTTCTCCGCGGCCCTTCCGCCCCGCGACTTCGTCGGCTACTGCAGGAGCCGTCTGTCCACCCTCGGCAAAACCGCCGCCATCGCTGAAAAACGCACCATTGGGTAAATTTGTTACTGTTCACGGGTGAGTCACTTCGCCGCTTCGCACAAAGTCCTTCTTCCTTCACTTAGTAATTTTCGCCGCAAAGGCAGGCGGCGAAAATCGAATGCGCTCCGGAAGAAGGCCTTTGTGCTCCGCGCCG
>OMTP01000235.1 GCA_900313955.1 uncultured Lachnospiraceae bacterium
AGAGAAAGCGACAGCGAAAATCAGAAAGCTTGAAGACGCAATTGCCGTGGAAACCGATCCGGACATATTGAAAAAGCTGAAGGAGAAGCGTTCGAGAGTCCGCATGTATGACTATCCAACTGACCACGAATGGTATCTGGAGTATGAAAGGCTGGATGCGATTTTTAAGGAAACTGAAAATCCAGATTACAGATTCATGAGCAGTCAGGTGGCGCAGGCGGCGATCAGGAAGACAGCGAAGTCATGGGAGTCGTATTTTGCGGCCATACATGCGTATAAGGCCAGCCCGGATTCTTTCACCGGTAAACCCGGGATCCCAGGCTATCTTCGTGACAGAGAATGTACAGCCACATGGACGAATCAGGTCTCCCATTTTCGAATCAGGGATGGCCTGGCTTACCTTGAATTAGTGCATTGCAACACACCTGTCTGTATCGGTAAGGCAGATACTTTTTCTAACTGGAAGTATGTAAGATGTGAGGCTGTTCCGTATATGGGGAAGATCCGCCTTTGCGCTACTTTCGAGGATGGCCTGAAGGCACCTGTTGTGCCGGAGCATCCGAAAAAGATTGTCGGAATCGACCTGGGTCTCAGGAATTTTGCGGCTGTCGCAAATAATTTTGGGGACACACCATGGGTGATTCCCGGAGGGGCGGTGATTTCCGCCAATCAGTGGTACAACAAAAGAAGGGCACAGCTTCTGTCAAAGCTGACCACAGGAACGGACAGCAGCCATTCCCGGAAAACATCCAAAGCACTATGTGCTCTTTCGAGAAGACGGTCAGACCAGATGAGAGACATGTTCTATAAGATAGCACATGCGATTGTCCGATATTCAGCACAGGCTGACGTGGATGTGATTGTTGTCACTCACAACAAAGGACAGAAGCAGAAGATTAACCTTGGCAAAAAGACCAGCCAGAGCTTTGTCAGCATTCCCTTTGACCTCTTCAGGGAAACCCTGCGCTGTGTCGCCGCAGAAGCTGGAATTCCGGTCGTCTGCAGGGAGGAGAGCTATACTTCACAGGCATCCTCAGTGGATCTTGATCCCGTTCCTGATTACGGGGAAACTGTGCCCGAAGGATCTTTTTCCGGGAAAAGGACAAAGCGGGGACTGTATATCACAAAGGAAGGCCATCTCATGAATGCTGATGTCAATGGTGCTGCCAATGTCATCCGCAAGGAATATCCAGATGCTTTCCAGGAACAACGAGATCTGTCCTATCTGTGGAAGACCACTGGTGTCTTTAGAATGCGGGATGTCAATAAGGCTGTCGGTAAAAAGAAAATCCATAAAGAGCACAGACCTGGAACAGGTGCGGCCTGCAGGCACTGGAAACATAATCGCCGGAAGACAGACTATAGGAAAATGCTGAATTGGACAAAGATACCGTATGTGCCTGAGCCGAAAAAAGAAGAGTCATCAGCCGCGTGAAGTGGATCAAAGTAATCCCCGTCACAGGGGATAGCGGGCCTGTGTTAGCCCGGCGAGGTGGACTTTACCTCGCAAAAGAAGCCCTTTCCGACGCAGTCGGTAGGGGAGCATCACAAGCCGGATGACCCGACGAAGATAGAACATGTCGATGAAGTTTTAAAGCTGTTGTCCGCTATGACAGGAGACAGCAGATACGAGGAAATAATGAATCTACCAGAGAAAGGTAAGGTGAAAACCATGTGTGACGTGGCAGAAAGATTGGAAAATGAGGGGATGGCCAAAGGGGCGGCAAGCAATATGCTCGCACTCATCGACCGTTTCAGCAGAAAGCATAACGTATCTGTCGAAGAAGCCTGCAATGAACTCGACGTAACCGCGGAGGAATATAATGCTGCCAGAAAGTTGATCGCAGAAGAGAATAACTAAGGAATATAGAGCCCAAAGAGCTAACCCCAAAGGGACGGTTCCAATGGCGCCACGGAAGTGGAACCATTGGAACCGTCCCTTTGGGGCTTCCGCCGATGGGAGCATCACTCGAGCAACATCTGGAAGAATGCCTTTGCGCTCCGCATCGGGGTGACCCGTGAACAGTAACCTATCGGGGACAGTTCTGGTGACGCAGTTGGAACTGCGCCATGAGAACCATCCGTCCCCGGCAGGCCCGCAACACAATATGTATTACAATTTATAACCACAGTCTACCTACATTCTGTCCACTGAAAATATCCACATTATCCACAACTTTATCCACTATAAAATGGGTCCGAAAATGTTATTCTCACCGAATTGACTTTTTTAGAACTGAAAGCTATACTATATACAATACAAATAGTAATCTATAAAGTAATACGCAACATGTTGCGAAATGCCATTGGTTTGATCCTACATCCTGCACTTTTCAAATGTAATACTTTTTGCTAGAATAGGACGTATCGATTTCGAGCTTTGTAAAGAATGGGAGGGGACGGAAGATGATTATCAAGAGAGACCAGCAGGCTGCTCAGGAATCTGTGGAACAGTCCACAGAGAGATATACACAGAACTGGAAGAAGGTCCAGACCGGTGCAGGGGATGACATAAGTGCCGCCGAGCAGGTCCTGAAAAGTCAGAGCCAGAGCGGGACGATGGCTTCCGTATCAGCGACAGCGGACAGTCAGGCAAAGGCAAGTCCGGAGATGTATGCTCAGTTTGCCCAGCTGTCCCGCGAGAAGAAAGAAGAGCGCCGCAAACAGGTGCTGACCCTTCGCGTCTCCCCGCAGACCATGGCAAAAGCCAAAGCCCTCGGCAAGGGCTACACAGGCGTCTGCAGCCGCCTCCTCGACATGGCCATCGACGATCCCGAGATGGTCAAGAAGTGCCTGTGAGCATCGTTGAGTCATCCTGCATTGGACAATGCTACATGCCCGGAGCAGTTGGCAGATTCAAACTGCTCCGAACAGGTAAGCTGGACGAACAGTAACGACTAACTTGTTCCAGTTCACGGGTCACCCAGGGCGCCATGTGGAAAGCACTTCCTCCGCGGACATCCCCGTGAGGATCCACTTCGGAAGTGCTTTTCACATGGCGCCTGTTGGCCAACGTGTGAACTGTAACACTAACTTCCAGGGCCTCCGAAAAAATAAAAATAGTCATGTTCTATTGCCTGCGTAGCGGGTATAATGGAAATGACGACACAAGGTTCTGCCGGTCGGAAAGAGGGCGGAACTCGCGAAAAATTTCATAAGGAGGCTCAACATGAAGATTGCAATGGCCAATGATCACGCAGGTACGATGCTGAAGGAAGAGATCAAGAAGTATCTCGAGAGCGAGGGACACGAGGTCGTCGACTTCGGAACCTACGACCAGGAGTCCTGCGACCTGTCGGATTTCATTTTGCCGGCGTCCCTGGCAGTGGCAAAGGGTGAGTGCGAGCGAGGCGTTTTCGTGGACGGCGTGGGATACGGAAGCGCCATGATCGCCAACAAGGTGAACGGAATTTACGCATGCGTGTGCCAGGATCCATTTTGCGCAACCCTTGCCAGACAGCACAACGACGCCAACGTCCTGTGTCTGGGTGGCAAGTTGATCGGCCCTCTCATGGCGATGGAGATCGTCAAGACATGGATGCATACCGATCCTCTGACCGCCGACAAGTACGTCCGCAGAAGAGACAAAGTCGCCGATATAAACGACAAGTACTGCGTCCCGGTCAAGTAAAACTCGGGTGAGGGATGATCCCAAAACCTGTCTTGTATGTGCGTAATAGTATGGAAAAGAGAGTCCTGTGTTCCGCTGCTGTGAGGCGGGCGCAGGGCTTGTGTAATGTCGTGTCATGTGCGATGTGCAGGCATACATCGCCGAGGAATTCTTGAGGCAGGATCGCAACATCCCACCTTACAGATTCACAGAAAGCATCAGACACTTTTGCGAATTTGAGAAAAATGAAGGAAGAATATCATGGATGTAAATGAGAGGAGAGAGAAGATTTTAGAGGCCCTGAAGGCGTCGATCACGCCCTTAAGTGCAGCTGCGCTGGCTAAAGAGTATGGCGTCAGCCGCCAGATTATTGTGAACGATGTTGCGCTTCTCCGGGCCAGCGGCAGCAATATCGAGTCGACGCCGCGCGGCTACCTTCTAAAGAAGGAGAGAAGCGGCCTTGTGCGCAAAGTAGCCTGCTGCCACACAGGAGATCAGATGCGCGAGGAGATGTACGCCATCGTCGATGAGGGCTGCGTCATTGAAAATGTCATTGTCGAGCATCCCATTTACGGTGAGATCACCGGCAACCTCAATGTCGCCTCCCGCCGTGAAGTTGACCGCTTCATAGACAAATGCAACGCCTCTTCGGCGGCGCCTCTCTCTGCCCTCACAGAGGGCATTCACCTGCACACCCTTACCTGCCCCGACGAGGACGCCTACATCAACGCCTGCGAGGCTCTGGAGACCTTGGGCATCCTTTGCAAGTAGGCCATAGAAAAGAGAGCGCGAGTAAACAAAGCGGGTAGCTGAGACGTCGCCTTCGAGAGCTGCCAGACCTTCCTGCAGGAGTTTCTTCTTAATAGAATAGAGAACCTTATAAAATAGAGAGCCTCACAATTGTATTTATGCAAGTACAATCGGTACCGCGGGAAATTGTCCAACCCCAGCGAGTGCCGAAAAAGAGGGAGCTGCTGGGGTCAGAGAGGCCAGGAGGCCCTCATTCAACCCCAGCGAGTGCCGAAAAAGAGGGAGCTGCTGGGGTCAGAGAGGCCAGGAG
>OMTP01000234.1 GCA_900313955.1 uncultured Lachnospiraceae bacterium
TCCGCGGCCACCCCTCAAAGGTCCACTCCGGAAGTGCTTTTTTATCGCACCTTCGTCAGGCCTGCTGAACAGTTACAAAAAATTGGATTTACATTTTCATTGTGTAAAGATTCTGGTGACAGGTACCGGGAGCGATAGGTATGAAGAGAGAGCACGGGAACATTTTCAAGAGGGACAAGGTGGCTGGAGTGCCGGAGCAAGCTGCCGATCGGGCATTTTCTAAAGAGCAGGGTGAGATCGGACCGGACGACATGATCGTCTTCGAGGATGTGAGCAAGAACTATGTCATCGGCGACAATGTGGTCCATGCCCTGTCGCACGCCAACATGCGGATCAGAAAGGGCGAGTTCGTCAGCATCATCGGGCCGTCCGGATCGGGCAAGTCGACGCTCATGAATATCGTCGGCTGCCTGGACCAGGCGTCGAGCGGGACCTATTTTCTGGACGGCATGCCGATCGAGGAGTACTCGAAGAAAGAGCTGACCCGCATCCGCAACAACAAGATCGGGTTCATTTTCCAGGATTTCAACCTCCTGCCCAGGCTCACAGCCTATGAAAATGTCGAGCTTCCTCTTATATACCAGCGGCAGCCGGCTGACATTCGGAAAATGCGAGTCGAGGAGGCTCTGACTCGTGTGGGTCTTCTCGAGCGCAGGGACCACAAGCCGACGGAGCTGTCCGGAGGCCAGCAGCAGAGAGTGGCTATTGCCCGGGCTCTGGCGACGCATCCCGACCTCTTTCTGGCCGACGAGCCGACCGGAAATCTGGATCAGAAGACAGGCCGCGAGCTCATGGATCTTTTTCATGAGATGAATGCGGCCGGCGCAACGATTGTCCTCATCACCCACGATGCCCACGTCGCTGCTCAGGCGACACGCAGTATCAAGATTCTCGACGGACACGTTGAGGATCTGACCGACATGGATGAGCTGGCATCGATCGTGTGACAGACGACGGGGAGGAAGCGGGGCACCGCTGGGATGGTTCCGATGTTCCTGTCTGAGGAAGCACATGAGAACCGCCCCCAGTGGCTTCGCGGGAGAGGGGCCACGAAAACCGTCCCCGATGGTGCAGTATCACAGATATGCAGGGGCAGCCCAGTCCCTGTCCTGGAAAGGGAAGAGCTTATGTTTCGACAGACTTTGAAGATGGCGTGGTCGTCCGTCAAATCCAATAAAATGCGATCCTTCCTCACTATGCTGGGGATTATCATCGGCGTCGTCGCCCTGGTGGTGCTTGTGTCGATCACGACGAGCGCCACGTCCCAGGTGACCAATATTGTCAACTCCATGGGGACCAACACCCTGAGCGTGTCCATCAGCGACGACAAGGAGAATCCTCTGAAGCTTGCGGAGATGACCGATCTTTTAAAACTTGATAAGGTGGCCGAGGTGGCCCCGGTCGCAAGTTCCAGTGCGACAGTCACGAACGACGAGACGAGTGAGACAGCGCAGGTGACCGGATCGACTGCAGATTACGCCGACATCGAGGGCAAGGACCTGTCGGCTGGCCGCTGGCTCAAATCGACCGACGTGACCAACCACACCTGCGTCTGCGTCATCAACGAGGACACTGCATCGGATATCGTCGGTGTGACTAACACAGGCGACGCCCTGGGCCAGACCATCAAGCTGAGCGGCATCGACTACACCGTGGTCGGCGTTCTGGCCAGCGAGACATCGACAAGGATGAGCAACTCTTCCTATGAAGTCTACATCCCATTTTCCTCCCTGCAGAGGCTGTCGAGCTCCGTGTCCTCTGTCACGAGCTTTGTTGTCTCTGCGGATAATGACGACCTCGACACAGCCGAGGCCAGCCTAACGACCTGGCTCCTGAGCCGCTTTGAAAATGATTCAGATGCATTTACCGTGACCAACAGCTCGACGGTCAAGGACACAGTGAGTGAGATCACAAATACCATGTCCATCATGCTCGGCGGCATAGCGGCCATTTCCCTCCTTGTCGGCGGCATCGGCATCATGAATATCATGCTGGTCTCCGTGACCGAGCGCACCCGCGAGATCGGCATCAGGAAAGCCATCGGGGCGGGCGAGGGCAGCATTCTGGCCCAGTTCCTCATCGAGGCCCTGCTCCTCAGTCTCATCGGCTGTCTCATCGGCGTCGGCCTGTCCTATGTCATTTTGAGAATCACAGGTCTTGTCAACAGCACTACCTATACCATGGACATGAACGTCTGCTATATAGCGACCGCTTTCTCCCTCGGCATCGGCCTCATCTTCGGTTATTATCCGGCGAGAAAGGCCGCCCGCAAAGAACCCATTGAAGCCCTGCACTACGCGGGATAAATCAAAAAGTGGAGTCCGCAGATCTGCGGACTCCCTATTTTTTTGTCTTTCGAGGAAGAGGAAGAGAGGCTTGTGACACCCATGTGAAATCGATTTTACTCAAACTTCACGAACTTTTACAGCAGTGTGGTAGTGAGGAAGGGGGCTTGAGAATAAGATAGTGTATGTCTTCAATGAGGGAGACATGGAAAACACAAGTCCGCAAAAAACTGCAGCGGCCTGCCGGAGATGAGCAGATATCCACGGAGGGGGCGGGCAGTTAAGCCGGACGAAATTCAAACTTTTAGGAGTGTACTATTATGAAGATGAAGAAAGTATCAGCAATTCTCCTGGCTTCTGTCATGGCTTTCGGCATGATGGGATGCGGAAGCAGCGACACAACAAGCACAGCTGATTCCACAGCAGCATCAAGTGCAGCAGCTTCTACAGCTGACAGCACAGCAGCAGGTTCTACAGCAGCTTCCACAACAGAGGCAGCAACAAGCGGCGCTTCTGCAACCACAGATTACAGCAGCCTGTCCGGTGCAATCACTGGTTCCGGTTCTTCCGCCCTCTTCCCGCTCGCACAGGATGCAGCTGAGGAGTTCAAGAAGCTTGCTCCGAACGTCTCTGTCACATTCAACGCAGGCGGTTCCGGTACAGGTCTCAAGCAGGTCTCCGATGGCACCGTTGATATCGGTAACTCCGATGTCCCGGCAGAAGAGAAGCTTGATGCTTCCAAGGCTGGCGAGCTCGTTGACCACAAGGTCTGCGTCGTCTCCATGGCACCGGTTGTCAACAAGGACATCACAGATGCGGGTCTTACATCCCTCTCCAAGGACGACCTGGTCAAAGTCTTCACAGGCGAGGTTACAAACTGGAAAGATGTCGGCGGCCCGGATGAGGAGATCACCCTTGTCACAAGACCGACTTCCTCTGGTACAAGAGCTCTCTTCAAGGAGTATGCACTGGACGGTAAGGAAGAAGCTTCCAACTCCGCACTCGAGACAGATGATTCCGGTACACTTCTTCAGACCATCAAGGATACAAACGGATCTGTCGGTTATGTAGCTCTTCCGTATCTTGTAGGCAACAGTGATGTATCCACACTTTCGATCGACGATGTTGAGCCGACACTTGAGAACACCTACAGCGGCAAGTGGAACGTATGGGGCTACGAGCATATGTACACAAAGGGCGAGGCTGATGGTGCTGTCAAGGCTTACCTCGACTTCATCACTTCCGCAGATTATGATGAGAAGCTTGAGTCTCTTGGCTACGGCGTAACATCTAAGATGCAGGTTGAGAGATAAACGATCCCCTGAATAAGAAAATGGGACTGTTGCGGGAAATCAAGGGCAGCAGTCCCTTCTTTACGACTAAAGAAAATGGGTACAGACTATGAAAGCTAAAGAGAATTCCTGGAATTTCTTCGTGCGGCTCTGCGGCGGAATCGTCATCGCACTGCCGATTGTCATCGGAATCTTCCTCATCATCAGAGGAAACATGACATTTACAAAATACCATCACAGCATCATTGAGTTCCTGTTCAGCTCCAACTGGGCACCGGCCGATGATATGACGGGCGGCGGCCACGTCGGAAGTGCTGTCTATATCGTCGGATCCCTCATCACCTGCGGACTTGCACTTCTCATTTCCGTCCCCTTCTCCATGGCAGCGGCTATTTTCATGACAGAGATCGCTCCCAAGGGCGGAAACAAAGTTCTGCGTCCGGCAGTCGAGCTCTTCGTCGGTATTCCCTCTGTTGTCTACGGCTGGATGGGCATGACGATTCTTGTTCCATTCATCAAGAAGATCTTCAATATCAATCAGGGCTACGGCGTCCTGTCCGCATCCCTTGTTCTCGCCATCATGATTTTCCCGTCCATCACGACGGTGGCAGCCGATGCGATCCGCTCCGTTCCGGACTCCGCGAGAAAGGGTGCCTATGGCATGGGTGCGACGAGATGGCAGGTTATCTACCAGGTTGTCGTTCCGGCTGCCAAGACAGGAATTATGTCCGGCGTCGTTCTTGGCCTTGCGCGTGCCTTTGGTGAGGCCCTTGCAGTTGCCATGGTCATCGGCAAGACAAGATCCTTCCCCAAGGGCATCCTGTCCCCGACAACCAACCTCACATCTGCAATTGCATCCGATATGGGCGGCGTCATGGAGGGCGGCGAGTACAATGCAGCTCTCTGGTCCATGGCACTCCTTCTCTTCCTCATCTCCCTGCTGTTCATTTTCATCATCCACAGAATGGCCGGATCCGCTGAGAGAAAAGAGAAGAAACTTGAGAAGATGGCTGAGCAGGCCGCTAAGGCAGAAGCAGCAGCAAACGGAGGAAACTGATCTATGGCATCTGAAAGCGCAGCTGTTTTAGGCAGCAACAATGAAGAGCAGAAGATGCGTGAGATGAAAGCCCGCGCAGGCCGCGCCATTGGCGTCGACAATTTTATGACAGGCGTCTTCTACGTCGTCGCAGGCTTCTTCCTCGCCCTTCTCATCGCTCTTGCATCATACATTATCATCAAGGGATTCGCGGGAGCAAAGCCCTATATGTTCGCATTTGATTCTCAGGGTATCGGAAATCAGTTCTGGAATACCATTTACCTGGTCTTCCTGTCCCTTCTCATTTCCGTGCCGATCGGCGTCATGGCCGGCATTTACATGGCTCTTTACGCCAAGAAGGGAAGAGTTGCGACGATTCTTCGTATCGCGATCGAGACTCTGTCCTCCCTTCCGTCCATCGTTGTAGGTCTCTTCGGCTACCTGGTCTTCATCGTCATGACCGGCAACAGCTGGAACCTCTTCGCCGGAGCTCTGGCCGTCTCCATTCTGTCTCTGCCACTCATCGCGACAACGACAGAGGACGCCATCAACATGCTTCCGGACAGCTACACCAAGGGTGCGTTCGGTATGGGCGCGACCAAGAGACAGGTCATCACGACTGTCCTTCTGCCGGCTGCAACGCCGCACATCATCACCGGTGTCATTCTGGCCGCAGGCCGTGGCTTTGGTGAGGCTGCTGCCCTCCTCTACACAGCAGGTATGAGCACGGACCTCAACTGGCACATGGTTTCCGCAGCAACAAATCCATTCAACCCATTCCGTCCGGGCGAAACACTCGCTCTGAATATTTGGGCACTGAGAACAGAGGCTTTAAGAGCCGATGCAGCTGAGATGGCGAATCTCTCTTCAGCCATCCTCATGATTCTGGTTCTTGGATTCTCACTTCTTGCACACACCATCGAACGTCATATGAAGAAAAAGAGCGGGGTATAAAAATGAGCGCAGATAATGCAGTACGTGCAGAGGCTGTCAAGACGACAGCAAATACAGGCAATAAGACTATGGAAGCTAAAAAAGAAGTTGTGAAAATGCAGGCTGAGCACCTGAACCTTCACTATGGTTCTTTCCATGCACTGAAGGATATCAACATCAAGATCGCGAAAAATGAGATCACGGCTCTCATCGGACCGTCCGGCTGCGGCAAGTCCACGTTCCTCAAGACTCTGAACCGCATGAATGACCTTGAGGAAGGCGTCACGATCGACGGCAAGGTCACTCTGGACAGCGACGACATCTACCACGGCAGTCTGTCTGCTATTCAGCTCCGCCAGAGGGTCGGCATGGTTTTCCAGCAGCCGAACCCCTTCCCGAAGAGCATTTACGACAATATTGCTTACGGCCCCAGGATCCGTGGCGTCCGCGGCAAGGACAAGCTTGACCAGATCGTCGAGGAGTCTCTGCGCGAGGTTGGTATCTGGGATGAGATGAAGGACCGTCTTCACAAGTCTGCGCTTGGTCTCTCCGGCGGCCAGCAGCAGCGTGTCTGCATCGCAAGAACAATTGCTGTCCGTCCTGAGGTCATTCTCATGGACGAGCCGACTTCTGCTCTGGACCCGATCTCCACGATGAAGATCGAGGACCTGGCCTTAAAGCTCAAGGAGAAGTACACGATCGCTATTGTCACGCACAACATGCAGCAGGCGAGCCGTATATCCGACAACACAGCTTTCTTCCTGCTCGGCGAGCTCATCGAGTTCGGCAAGACACAGGACATTTTCCTCAACCCCAAGAACAAGAAGACGGAAGAGTACATCACGGGACGTTTCGGCTGATTGGAGGAATTTTGAAAATGGCTACGAGAGAGTACTACGACAAGGAGCTGGTCCAGATCGAGGAGCATGTCGCGGAAATGGCTCAGAAGGTGCTGGAGACGATCGACAAGACGATTTTCGCGGTCAACAACCTGAGCACGGACATCTCCAATGAGATTCTGGCAAATGACGACCGCATCGATGAGCTTGAGACCAAGATCGAGGAGGACTGCATCAACATTGTTGTGCAGCAGGCTCCGATCGCATCGGACTGGAGAAAACTGGCTTCGATTATGCGCCTCATTGGCGACCTCGAGCGGATTGCAGACAACTGTTCGGACATCTGTCAGCATGTCAAGAGTCTCAGCGTGGAAAAGAAGCTGAGTCTTTCCAGAAATCTCAATGATGAGTTTATCTCCATGCGCCACATGATGGCGGACACTTTCAAGAGCTATATCGAGGGAGATGTCGCCCTTGCGAGGACCGTTTCTGACGCCGATGATAAAGTCGACAATCTCAATGAAATGGTCGAGAAGGAGCTGGTTGCCATCATGCAGAAGGACGCTGAGTCCATTGTTCCGGCCATTGAGTATCTCAGCATCGCCAAGTATGTTGAGCGCATGGCCGATCACGCAGCCAGCATTTCCGCATGGATTGCCTTCATTGTTGAGGGCAAGCTGTCCATCAAGTATACGGACCGCTATCGCAACGACACCGAGTAAGCAAAAAACAAATTACCTTCATTTTCATAGGTTTCATCTCTTTGGAGCCCCGCGGAAGTGCTGACCGCGGGGCATTTTCATCCGCGTGATTAAAAATATCTAAGGTACAGTTCACGGGGCACCCGGCGCGGAGCACAAGGGCCTTCTTCCGGAGCGCATTCGATTTTCGCCGCCTGCTTTTGCGGCGAAAATG
>OMTP01000233.1 GCA_900313955.1 uncultured Lachnospiraceae bacterium
AATCCAGAGACACGCAAGATGATCATTCTAAAGACGTTTGATGTGGTCTACAACATCCTTAGCAATCTCAACAAAGCGATTTTCTAAATATCGAATCAATGCTTTATTCAGATCTCTTCCAACAAAGATAACCGCCGTATTCCAATAATACTTTTCTTTGCCGGACTGATAATCTCTAAGATGCTGAGTGAGTCTATCTAATACATTTTCTGCCTCTCCGATATATACAGAATCTGTACCGTCATCTTCCTGGCACATAAGGAAGTAAACCCCGACACCTTTGATGTCGTCCCGGTCACAACCTGTAATCTCTGTTCTTGGTATCTTAATGGCTTTTCCATTCCAATTTGATAATTCCGCTGTTATCAAACTATCTGCTGAGCCATTTACAAGAAAGAGTTCAATAGCTTTTCCATACATCTTGTAATCCCTCCTATAAACCAATTATGATTTGTCATCATTCTTGTTTTTTCTGTATTTTCCACTCTTTATTCTTGCATCTTCAGGCTTATTGGCATCTGCTGGAATTGCCCACGAATAACCTATTCTTACTGCGCCTTCGATTCTGTTTTCCGAACATAGCACCTGTATACGCCTTTTGGATATTCCCCATTCATCCGCCATTTCTCGAATTGATTTATATTCCATGCATTCTCCACCTATATGTTGCAATTAATAGTTATTCTAATTATATTCTCAAACGCGAACAAAATCAAACATATTCTTGGGAACAGCGTAAGTTATCAGAGATTGCTACCATGCACGCTAGAATAGGATGGCAAAATCTCCGTACATCTGAGTTTCTTGATGACGGAGATTATATGCTTATAACAGGTACAGATTTCGAAGAAGGACGTATTAATTTTTCAACATGCCATTATGTTGAAAAAGAAAGATATGATCAAGATCGCAACATTCAAATTAGCGATGGAAGTATCCTTATTACAAAGGATGGAACGCTTGGGAAAGTCGCGTATGTACAGGGATTGAATAAACCAGCCACATTAAATGCAGGTGTGTTTAATGTTGAAATAAGAAATGAAAATGAAGTAGATGGTAAGTATCTTTTCCAATACCTTAAAGCACCGTTTTTGATGGATTATGTTGGACAAAAAGCTACTGGTGGAACCATAAAACATCTTAACCAAAATATACTTGTTGACTTTCCTGTTGTGATGCCAGAAAAGGAAGAACAGGCGAAAATAGGGCAGTATTTTGAGGGTATCGACAACCTTATCACCCTTCAACAGCGTGAGCACTCAGAGTGATAAGGTTGTCTTTAACTTAAGCTGGACAAAGATCTCATTACCAAATCAACATCTTGGTTTTCCAGCTCATGTATAATATGCAAGTAAGTCTTTTGAGTTGTTGTCATGCTGGCATGTCCAAGTCTCCTTGCCACGCTCCCTACTGAGACTCCAGCAAATAATAAAATAGAAGCATGCGTGTGCCTAAGTCCATGCACCGATATAACAGGCACGCCAGCAGCATTACAATGCCTTTCCAAAATATCATTTACCGTGGAGTTATAAACCCTTTCTTTTGTCACAAATATGGGCTTATCCTGAGGAAGATTCTTAACCAGTTCCGAAAACTGTACAACCGTCTGCCAATCAATCTGAATTTTTCTTACCGAAGATTTATTTTTCGTTGGCAGAAAACCTCCTTTTCCTTTGTAATCCCATGTTTTACTTATAGAAAGACTCTGATGCGAAAAGTCAAAATCCTTAGGAGTCAATGCAAGAGCCTCTGAAAAACGCATTCCCGTCTTCGCGACCAGCAGTATAAACCAATCCCAATTAATCTCATTATCAAGATTTAAATTCAAAAGAAGCGTGTGTAGTTCAAACTGATTAAGATACTTAATCTTCTTCTCTGCAGGCGTCTTTCCTTTGATAATAACCTTTCTTGTCGGATCCCGATCAATCAATCCTTCGTCTACGGCATCTAGTATTGCACCCTTTAATTGATGATGAAAGTCCATCGTCGTCTGCCTCTCATGACATTCAGCATAATCATTCAATAGCTGTTGATATGCGATTCTTGTCATATCACACATTTTCAATTCTGGAACAAGCTTATAAAGCCATGTCTGAGTCATTAAATACTTATCCAACGTAACCTTACGAATGGCTCCCTCCTTATAAACGTGAACCCATTGTGCGTAGTAGTCCGCGAACAAGTCTGTATTCTTTACTTGATCTAGCATATTGCACCTCCGTTTCTATATTTAAACACGCTCACGCTGTTGAAGGGTGATAAGGTCATCAACAGACTCCAGATACTCCCCAATAACTCGCTGTTCACCAACCGAAGGAAGGGATACAGTTGTATTTCCTACAAGCTCTTTATTTAAGTTGTTAACCGTACTACCGGCAGCAAACATCCTGTATTGATTAAGCATCTGGTCTGTTCCAAGCATATGGCATAAGAACTTTAAATCAAACCTATTTTGAGTATCCCTTATGAGTAACCAACCGTCATGAATACAGCCATTTATCCCCATAATATAAGGTTTTCCGAAGCTCATCGAGTTAGAAAGAATAAGGTCGCCAGGCTGTACCTGTCTCGTTTTGGATAATCCTTCAGGTTTTATTTTTTCAGCAGTTTTTGTAATATACCGACCTTGTGAAGGTGCATCTCCAATCTTTACCCAGTTAAGTCCATCGGGTAAATCTGTTATGTAATCATCGATTGGTCTAGGAGATCCACCACGCTCTATCAGAACCAAATCTGATAACTTACGCTGTTCCCAAGAAACGCACGAGAGCCAAGGAAATCCTTGGCTCTCACTATACTTACGCTTAGTATTCAGTTTTTAATCAAAAACCTCGATCTCAAATCCGCCTTCTAAAATAAAATCCCTCAGCAGTTTATCGACCCTTACATTAACTTTCGGAATCGGCAGTTTCTGTCCTGTAAGCTTTTCAAAGTACGCTCTTGCCCTATCCTTATCGACAGTCGCCTTCAATGCATCAAATCTACCAAATTCATTAATATTGTCCTCGGTGATATGATGTGCCATCATGTCTCTAAGCATAATCTCGTTTAAGCCAAGTGCATAAACAGCTAATCTATGTATCTGATCATCTTTCGCTTTAGAACAATACTCTATTACGTACTCCTTAAATGTCTTACCCTGAACGACAACAATATCTCCGCTTTGAATATCATGCAGGAAGATATTTGCAAATTTTTGTTCTTCTTGAGACAACGTTGCAAAAGTCTTATGAAGTTCCTCTTCTGCCTTTCTCAGTTCTTCAGCATCAGCCCCTTCAGCATGAAGAATTTTTAGATACTTTTCAAACCTAGAGTTCATGTAATCGGAATCAATCTTATCCGTATCAATAGTTGTTATATAGCCATCAATATCATATGGCACTTCTTCTCCTCCAGGTCCTGGTCCCGGTCCAAAGAGTTCTTTATATCTCTTTACAAGAATAAGATATATCGTCTCATCCAGAGCCATGGTAACAATATCATCTTCTCCAGTTTCATCATTATGAAAGCTGTATTCTAACTTCTTCCATGAGAATCCTTGAACCTTTGCAGCCTCCAAATAGTCATTAAACTGTTTAAACAGCTCTGCAAATTTCTTCCGCTCACTCATTTCAGGAGGAAGCTTTTCAAAATTGACAACTCCGGCCTGCTCAAAAACATCCTTAATTTGCTCATACAAGAAGTTCATATTATTGAGGTTTTTCTGAAGTCTTTGTGCAAAAAGTCCCAACGGGCGATCTCCGGAATAAAGCTTTACTGCCGCCTCGATATACTTTTCCATTGTATGCGGTCTGCGATAGTACTTAATTGTACCAAAAGGTTTATCCGGGCCAAAAAGACGATTTGTTCTCGAAAATGCCTGGATAATATTCTCGTATCTAAGCACTTTATCCATATACAAGGTATTTATCCACTTCGAATCAAATCCGGTCAGCATCTGATCAACAACTATCAAAAGGTCGATTTCTTTCTCCGGCTCGCGTTCTATTCGCTCATACGGCTTTTTATGTGCAAGTCTTGCAGCGATGTCTTTTTTCATCTTACCAAAAGTCGCCGCCCTAAAGTCTTGTTTATATCTCTCGTTATAATCTTCAATATAAACTGGTACCCAGATGATGGAGTCCAACATGACAGTTGGACCACCGTCATCCG
>OMTP01000232.1 GCA_900313955.1 uncultured Lachnospiraceae bacterium
TATTTGTGTACTTTATGGATCGAAAGAACTGGATATCTATCCGGTTCAGAGTGATATATGTACATGCAAAAGGAAAACAACTTGGCGGAGGACAAGAACATGATGAGATACAGATTCAGAAAAGACGGCAAGACCTACACCACCATGCAGAGAAAGAACAGATTTGAAGCACAGGAAAGCCTCGAGCTTCAGTTCCAGACGAGCCTCAAAGGAGCAACCTTCGAAGAGATCTGGAAGGGTAAGGTAGACCGCACCGGCATTGTAAAGTAAACACAGGAAAGCAGAAGCGGACAGGGCATTCACCGAAGCGGTGGGTGCCCTTTTCCGTGGGAGAAGCCTGCTTCATACAGCAGAGATAGGAGCATTGAACATGGGATTTCGAGATTTATTTCACAGAAGGAAGGCAAGAGCAGACCCGCAGGACTCGACCTCGGGCAGTGTGTACCGCGCCTATTACGGACATACAACTTCTGGCAAGACCGTGACAGAGAGAAGCTCCATGCAGGTCACAGCCGTGTATGCCTGCGTCCGGGTTCTGGCAGAAGCTGTGGCGAGCCTGCCTCTTCACCTCTACAAAGAGGAAGATGGCAGCAAGGTCAAGGCTACGGATCACCCGCTGTACTTTCTTCTTCATAGTGAGCCGAATGAAGAGATGACAGCCTACTCCTTCTGGGAGACGCTGATGACGCACCTGCTCCTCTGGGGAAATGCCTACGTCCAGATCATCCGAAACGGCAAGGGAGAAGTCACCGCACTGTATCCTCTGATGCCAAATCGGATGACCGTTGACCGGGATGAGAACGGGCACATCTATTACCAGTATCTCTGGTCCAAGGGAGACGATGCACCAACCATGAAGGAGACGATCGTGAAACTCTCTCCTCACGAGGTGATGCAGATCCCGGGCCTCGGCTTTGATGGTCTGGTGGGATACAGTCCGATCGCAATGGCGAAAAATTCGATCGGTCTTTCGATGGCCTGCGAGGAGTACGGCAGTAAGTTCTTTGAGAACGGAGCTGCCCCTTCCGGGGTTCTCGAGCATCCGGGAATCCTGAAGGATCCGGAAAAGGTGAGAGACAGCTGGCAGGCAGCCTTCGGCGGCAGCCAGAATGCCGGGAAGGTCGCGGTGTTGGAAGAGGGAATGAAGTATTCGCCCATCTCCATTAACCCGCAGGAAGCGCAGTTCCTCGATACGAGAAAGTTTCAGATTGATGAGATCGCACGTATCTTCCGGGTGCCGCCACATATGATCGGAGACTTGGAGCACGCGACCTTCAGCAACATCGAGGAACAGTCGCTGGAATTTGTAACCTACAGCCTGCAGCCGTGGCTCACAAGGATCGAGTCGTCCATCTCCCGATCGCTTTTGACAAGGGAAGAGAAGATGATCTACTACGCACGTTTCAACGTAGACGGATTGCTTCGTGGCAACTACGCCTCTCGCATGCAGGGCTATGCGACCGGCATCAGCAACGGCTTTATGTGTGTAAACGATGTGCGTCGCTTAGAAAACATGGATCTTGTTCCCGACGAAGAGGGAGGAAACCTGTTCCTCGTGAACGGGTCAATGACTCCCCTTAAATCGGCAGGCGCTGCCTATCAGACTTCAGGTGGAGGAAGCGACCCACCGGAGCAGGATGATTCAGAAAAGGGCGATGAACCGACGCAGGATAAGAAATCGAAGCGGCGGGGAAGAAACGGAGGCAGCAGATGAAACCAATTCTCATGATAGGTAAGAAATATGGTCATCTTACAGTGATCGCTGAAAGCCCCAGTGCCAAAGGGCATCGGAAGGTTCTCTGTAAATGCGACTGCGGAAACACCCTTGTAGTTGATGCAGGGAATCTCCGCTCCGGACACACAACGTCGTGTGGACACTGTGAGAGATACATTTTCGTACCGCCGGACAGCTTCCGATGCCAGCTCCCCAATGAGGATTCATTCCTGATAAGTGCTTCTGATCTTGCAGAAGTCCAGAAACACAAGTGGTCGATTGAGAACAGCGGATATGTTCACACTACAATAAACGGCGAGCATATCAGACTGCACAAGTATCTGCTGCAGCCATACCCGGGAGAAATTGATCACATTAACGGCGACAGGACGGATAATCGGCGGTCTAACCTCCGACTGGCAACGCCCCAGCAAAATGCCAGAAATGCACGAATGCACAGCAATAATTCAACCGGGTACAAGGGCGTTTTCTATGACGCGAGGAGGGGAAAGTTCGCGGCAGGAATAACGATAGACGGAAAGAAGCACTTCTTAGGATATTTTGATAATGCTGTTGACGCGGCGGTTGCCTATGACAAGGCAGCCGTCATTTATTTTGGAGAATTCGCATGGCTGAATTTCAAGGAGGTAACCAATGAACAACAAGTTTTGGAAGTGGGTAAGAGACAAGACGCCGTCTGAATCTGGGGAGGCGGAAGAGGAGAGAACCTTGTTTCTTGATGGAGCAATCGGAGGAGATGACACCTGGTACGAGGACAACGTCACGCCGGCCCTTTTCAAGTCCGATCTTGATTCCGGCAAGGGTCCGATCACGGTATGGATCAACAGCCCCGGTGGAGATGTCTGGGCTGCAGCTCAGATCTACAACATGCTTCTTTCCTACACCGGGAAGGTTACGGTGAAGATCGACGGCCTTGCAGCATCGGCAGCTTCCGTCATTGCGATGGCAGGAGATGAGGTGCTGGTATCTCCGGTGTCTATGCTGATGATCCATAACCCGTCCACCATGGCGATGGGCGACAAGGACGATCTGACGCAGGCAATCTCCATGCTGGATGAGGTGAAGAACTCCATCCTGAATGCCTACATGACAAAGACAGGTCTTTCCCGGAACAAGCTCAGCAAGCTCATGGACGATGAGACCTGGATGGACGCAAACAAGGCCGTCGAGCTTGGCTTTGCGGACCGCGTCATGAAGCGCCCGGAGCTCTACCGGAGTGACGAGGAGAAGGACGAAGATCCTGACAAGGCTCCGGACCAGAATCCGGACAATAAGCCGGACAACGAACCGGACGAAAATCCGGATAAGGATACTCCGGAGAAACAGAAGGACCCTGACGAGAAGGAAGAGAAGAAGGACGAGGACCGCTTTGGCGGATATCTCTATTCCAGCCGTCAGATGGAACTTGCCTTCACGAACAAGGTGAAGCAGCACTACAAGACCAGTGACAGGGCGCAGGCAGGACCTGACGCCGCAAACCATGCAGAAGATGGCCGGAGCGTGGATGCTCTCATGGAGCGCCTGAATCTTCTGCACACCATGATGTGAGGAGGAAAACACAAATGAACGTACAGGAATTAATTGCAAAGAGAGCTAAGGCGTGGGAGGCAGCGAAGTCCTTCCTCGAGGCTCACAGAGGAGAGAACGGTGTTCTCTCTGCCGCAGACGGGGAAACCTATGACCGTATGGAGAAGGAGATCACGGATCTCACCAAGGAGATCGACCGCCTGAACCGTCAGGCAGCAATCGAAGCCCAGCTGAATCAGCCGACGACCTCTCCGCTGTCCAACATGCCGTCCGCAGGCGGTGAGAAGCCGGAAAGAAAGGGACGCGCTTCCGATCAGTATGCCAAGGACATGCTGACTGCCATGCGCACCAACTTCCATCAGGTATCTGACATCCTTCAGGAGGGTGTCGACGCCGATGGCGGATATCTCGTTCCGGAGGAGTGGGATTCGAGACTCATCGATGTTCTGAATGAGGAGAACATCATGAGAGGCCTTGCGACCCAGATCACGACTTCCGGGGAGCACAAGATCAACATTGCCGGTGCCAAGCCGACCGCTGCATGGATCGAGGAAGGCGGTGCCCTTCAGTTTACCGATGCGAAGTTCGGTCAGAAGATCCTTGATGCCCACAAGTTGCATGTGGCAGTGAAGGTCACCGAGGAACTTCTCTACGACTCCATGTTTGATCTTGCAAGTTACATCACGACCCAGTTCGGTATCGCGATTGCAAACGCCGAGGAGGACGCTTTCCTGAACGGTGATGGCAACGGCAAGCCGACCGGCATCTTTGATGCGACGAACGGCGGCACCGTATCCAAGACTCTCACTGGCACCAAGCTCGGTACCGATGATGTGCTGGATCTCGTGTATGCCCTGAAGCGTCCGTACCGTAAGAAGGCATCGTTCATCATGAACGACCAGACCCTTGCGGCACTCCGTAAGCTCAAGGACAACAACGGAGCCTACATCTGGCAGCCGTCCTATCAGGCAGGTGAGCCGGACAGACTCGTCGGCTATGCTGTCCACACCAGTGCCTACGCTCCGGAGCTTGCTGCTGACAAGCCGGTGATGGCATTCGGTGACTTCTCTTACTACAACATCGGCGATCGTGGGACCCGCTCTATGCAGGAGCTCAGAGAGCTCTTCGCGGGCAACGGCATGATCGGATACGTGGCCAAGGAGAGGGTTGATGGTCTTCTGGTACTTCCGGAAGCCGTGCAGATCATGAAGGCAGGCGCATCTGCCTGATCTGCAGTTGTAGCAAAGTAATGTTGAGAGCTCAGGGTGTCAGAGCCCTGGGCTTTCTTTCTGACTGGAAGGGAGGCAGTGATGTTCTCACTGGATGAAGGAAAGAAATATCTCAGGGTCGACTCAAACGACGAGGACGACATCATTCAGCAGGAACTGGATGCTGCCGAGAGTCTGGTCGCGAGTGTACTGCGTAAAGATTCCCTCGGAGATGAAGATAGTCCGATTGTCACAGTGGCAATTCTTTATGCGCTCGCTTATCTCAACGAGCATCGGGAGGAAGCCGATCATCACGCCCTGACGATCACTCTCCGGAACCTGCTCTTCGGAGAGCGGGATCCTCAGTTTTAAGGGGGTGCGGGATGAATATCGCAGCGATGAATGTGCGGCTCACGATTCAGAAGAATGAAACGGTAACGGACCGGATAGGAAACCACGTGAACACATGGACGGACTTCTACACCTGCTGGGCGACACCAGTGCAGGGCGGAGGATCCGAGAAGCAGGAAGCAGGAACGATCAACAGTACCGATTCCATTGACTTCACGGTCCGGTACGCCAAGTGTCTCGAAGGGCTCGACTCCACAAAGATCCGGATCCGGCTTGGTGATGCAATCTACAACGTAACCGCCATTGATCCGATGGGATTCAAACACAACAGTCTCAAATTCAAGTGCGAGAGGGTGAAGCGATGAAGATAAAGGTGGATGATCTTGCCGCGACGGTCGAAAAGACGCTCTCCGACTACGTGGATGACGTGAACGACGTCGTGAAGCAGGAGATCAAGGATGCCGGAAAAGAAGCTGTGAAAGAGCTGAAAGAAAAATCACCCAAGCGTACCGGAAAGTACGCAAAGGGCTGGCGGTCCACGGTTCAGAAGGAAACGGCAGTCGGTGCGGAGGTGGTTGTTCATAACAAGATTTATGGTCTGACGCATCTGTTGGAAAAAGGCCACGCCAAGAGAGGAGGTGGCCGCGTGGACGGTATTCCGCACATCGCTCCTGTCGAGGAGGAGATTACCGGAAAGCTCACGGATGAGATTGAGAAGGAGCTGAAATGATGGACGAGATTATCACCATTCTGGAGGAGCTGGGTATTCCCTTTGCCTACGATCACTTCGCAGAAGGAGAAGGACCGGATCCTCCTTTTATCTGTTACCGCTGTCCGAACAGCGACAACTTTGCTGCAGACGGCACCGTGTATTTCCCGATTACAGAGATCGATATTGAACTCTACACGGATCAGAAAGATCCGGAGACAGAGAAGAAACTGGAAGACCTGCTCGTGAAGGGTGGGATCTTCTTTGATAAGACAGAGACCTGGATAGAGTCAGAAAAGCTCTATGAGGTCCTGTATTCATTTGAACAGGAGGCCTGAAATGGCGAACAAGAAGAATAAGGTTAAATACAATCTGAAGAACGTGCACTACGCCATCGCGACGATTGCCGAAGATGGGACAGCCACCTTCGCGGATCCTGTGGCGTGGCCGGGTGCTGTATCTCTTTCGCTGGATGCGCAGGGAGACCAGACAATCTTCTGGGCGGACGGTGTGCAGTACTTCGTTACTACAGCCAACAGCGGTTACAACGGAGATTTCGAGTCCGCGATGGTGCCGGAAGATTTCAGAGAGAATGTTCTCGGCGAGATCAAGGATGGAAACGGCGTTCTGATCGAGGATGCGGACGCTCAGCCGATTCACTTCGCGCTGCTCTTTGAGTTTGACGGCGATGTGAATGAGATCCGTCACGTCATGTATAACTGCACGGCAACGAGACCGTCTGTCGCGTCTTCCACGAAGGAGGATTCTATCGAGGTGCAGACGGAGAGTCTCACCATCAACGCAACCAGCATCAAGGATGCGACGCTTGGCAAGAATATCGTGAAGGCCCGTTCTGGTGCGGACACCGCTGATGCAACGTATCAGAGCTGGTACAGCAAGGTCTACACGCCTGCTGCGGTTGCTGCATCTACGAGTACAGCATCGACCAGCACGACTGCGTCCAGTTCCAGCAAGTGATAAGGAGGGTATGACATGTACCAGGAAATTTCGCTCCGGCTTAATGATGGGTCGGAGCAGAAGTTCCCGTTTCTCGCAACGGGGACAACGGCATACCGCTATAAGCAGGTTTTCCATCAGGATCTGATGATCCTTCTCAATAAGATGGAAAACAGCGAGGACGATCAGACCGATATGACAGTCGGTGATAAGCTCGCTTTCATCATGAACGCGCAGGCGGAGAAGAAGGATATGAACACGCTGAATGTCGACGCCTTCCTTACGTGGGCGGATCAGTTTGACGGAGCAGAGCTATTCCTGCATATGCAGGAGTTTGTCACGCTCTATCTTGGTTCCAGAAGGACAACGTCAAAGCCAAAAAAAGAAGCCGCCCAACTGAAAGGGAAGTAAACACGGCTGTGTTTATGCTGCGTGCCAAGCAGCTGGGCTTTTCTCTTACGGAACTCGACAATGTGGAGGAAGGACTTGTGATGGATATGATCATCGAGTCCGGAAATGACCTCTGCGATGACGAGTACAGACAGGTCGCCACGCAGCAGGATTTCGATTTGTTTTAATGAGCATCGGTGATGAGTCGGTGCTTTCTTTTTGCCATTTTCAGGGAGGTGAGAGCACATGGCAGATCGTATCAAGGGCATAACCATTGAGCTGGATGGCGACACTACCAAGCTCTCCAATGCCCTGAAAGGCGTCAACAAAGAAATCCGGGACACCCAGAGTAATCTCAAGGATGTCAACAAGCTCCTGAAGATGGATC
>OMTP01000247.1 GCA_900313955.1 uncultured Lachnospiraceae bacterium
CCGGATGGAAGGTCTTTTTGTGGAGCGACGTTGTGACCCACCCGTGAACTGTAACCAGTTCACGGGTATGTGAGGTTCAAGTGCCTGTCACCAGACAATTAAGAATTCTCTAAATTGTCTGGTGACAGGCACCTGTTTTTACTCGAGCTCAAAGGCTCCGGTGTAAAG
This sequence comes from uncultured Lachnospiraceae bacterium, assembly GCA_900313955.1. Taxonomy (GTDB): domain Bacteria; phylum Bacillota; class Clostridia; order Lachnospirales; family Lachnospiraceae; genus Chordicoccus. Next base: position 169 of record OMTP01000247.1, read on the forward strand.
CTGATAGTAGGTTCCCTTCTGGGCGATGAGCTCGTCGTGGGAGCCGCGCTCAATGATGCGGCCGTGGTCGAGAACCATGATGGCGTCGGAGTTGCGGACCGTCGAGAGGCGATGGGCGATGACGAAGACCGTGCGGCCCTTCATGAGGTTGTCCATACCCTTCTGGACAATGGCCTCTGTACGAGTGTCGATCGAGGAGGTTGCCTCGTCGAGGATCATGACCGGCGGGTCGGCGACGGCGGCGCGGGCGATTGAGATCAGCTGGCGCTGGCCCTGAGAGAGCTGGGAGCCATTTCCCGTGAGAAGAGTGTTGTAGCCGTCCGGCAGACGCGAGATGAAATCATCCGCGTTGGCGAGCTTTGCCGCTGCGATGCATTCCTCGTCCGTCGCGTCGAGACGGCCGTAGCGGATATTGTCCATGACCGTGCCCGTGAAGAGGTTGACGTCCTGCAGGACCATACCGAGGGACCGGCGCAGATCTGGCTTCTTGATCTTGTTGATGTTGATGCCGTCGTAGCGAATCTTGCCGTCGGCAATATCGTAGAAGCGGTTGATGAGGTTGGTGATGGTCGTCTTGCCGGCGCCGGTCGCGCCGACGAAAGCGATCTTCTGGCCGGGTTTGGCGTAGAGAGTCACGTTGTGGAGAACCGTCTTCTCGGGCACGTAGCCGAAGTCGACGTCAAACATGCGGACGTCGCCGGTGAGTGGCGTGTAGGTGACAGAGCCGTCGGCCTGATGCGGATGCCTCCAGGCCCAGATATCAGTCTTGTGATCGGCCTCCTCGATGGTACCGTCCCCATCGTACTGGGCGTTGACCAGCTCGACATAGCCATTGTCCACCTCCGGCTCCTCGTCGATGAGGTCGAAGACACGGCTGGCGCCCGCAAGACCCATGGTGACAAGAGCGACCTGGTTGGACGCCTGACCGACCTGCTGGGCCATATTTCTGGACATGGCAAGGAAAGAAACAATCGTGCCAATCGTGATCGGCTCGACGCCCCGAAGGGACAGGTTCGTCGCGCCCAGAGCAATCAGGATGCCGCCGACAATGGCAAGGGCGATGTACATGATATTTCCCAGATTGCCCAGAATCGGCATCATCATGAAGCCGGCAGCATTTGCCTTGTCGCTGGCTTCAAAGAGAGCCTCATTGTAGGTTCGGAAATCTTCTTTAGCTGCATTTTCATGAACAAAGACCTTGACCACCTTCTGGCCGGCCATCATTTCCTGCACAAAACCCTCTTCCTCCGCAAGAGTCTTCTGCTGATCGACCATGGAGCGCGCAGAGGAGCCGCCGAACTTCTTCGTCACATTCAACATGATGAAAATGAAGAGAAAGACGACAAGCGTGAGCCAGAGCGAAAAGCGCAGCATGGAAATGACAAGCGCGGCGATCGTCAGAACGGTCTGGAAGAGCATGGGCATGGACTGACCGATCATCTGGCGGATGGCGTCCGTGTCATTCGTGTAGGTCGACATGATGTCACCCGTCGGCCGCTGATCAAAATAGCGGATAGGCAGGCTCTCCATCCTGTCAAACATGTCGTCGCGCATGTTTTTCAGCGTCCCCTGGGTCACAACCGCCATGATCTGTGTGTAGATGGCCGAGGCGGCGACCGCCGCGACGTAGAAAGCAGCCATGGTGCCGATAATGCCAAGAAGGGTCGGCCATACAGCGTTGAGGCCCTTGTCAAGGCCAGGCGTGATGGCCTTGTCGACAAGCTCCTGCAAAAAGACGGAAGCGATGACACCGCCGATGCCGGAGATGATAATACAGACCGCGACAACAATCATCTGGACTTTGTAATGCGAGACAATGTATTTGAGGAGACGGGAAAATGTCCCCGGCTTCACAGCCCGCTTATTGTTCTTCTTGTTTTCAGCCATTTATCCCACCTCCTTTTCTTCTGCAGCTTTTGTCTGTGAATCGTAAACCTCATAGTAGATGCCTCTCTTCGCGAGCAGTTCGTCGTGGGTTCCCTGCTCGACAATTTTTCCGCCGTCCATGACCAGAATGAAGTCCGCATCCTGGACGGAGGAAATGCGCTGGGCGATGATGATCCTGGTCGTGTCCGGAATCTCTGTCAGGAAAGCCTTCCTGATAAGAGCGTCCGTCTTCGTATCGACAGCCGACGTCGAGTCATCGAGAATAAGAACTTTGGGCTTTTTGAGCAGGGCCCGCGCGATACACAGTCTCTGCTTCTGGCCGCCCGACACGTTGGTGCCGCCCTGAGTGATCATGGTGTTGTACTTGTCCGGGAACTCTTGGACAAACTCGTCCGCCTGGGCAAGAACCGCCGCGTGGCGGATCTCTTCGTCGGTCGCATTGGGATCACCCCAGCGCAGGTTCTCGTTGATGGTCCCTTTGAAGAGGACATTTTTCTGCAGAACCATGGCGACCTGATTCCTGAGAGCATCGAGGTCGTAGTCGCGGACATCGACGCCGCCAACTTTGACCGTCCCTTCCGTCGCGTCATAGAGGCGGGAAATCAGCTGGACAAGCGTGGACTTGGACGAGCCCGTGCCGCCGATGATACCGACGGTCTGGCCGCTCTTAATATGAAGGTCGATGTCACTGAGAGCGTATTTTCCGCTGTCCTTCCTGTATTTGAAGGAGACATGGTCGAAGTCGATGCTGCCGTCGGAAACCGTTTCAATGCCATTTTCCGGAGAAACCATGGTTGGCTGGTAGTTCAGCACCTCGGCGATACGTTCTGCGGACTCCTCCGAGATCATGCAGAGGACGAAGACCATGGACAGCATCATGATCGAGATCAGGATCTGGACGCCGTAAGTAATGAGCGAGGACAGGTCGCCGGTCGTGAGGGCCGTGGCATGCGTCGCGATGATGAGGCGGGCGCCGATGTAGCTGATGAGCAGGATGGACACGAAGACGCAGGCCATCATGGACGGCTGGTTGATGGCCAGGATGCGCTCGACGTGGGTGAAATCCCGGCACACGCTCTCCGATTTTTCATGGAACTTGTCCTTCGCATAGTCCTCGCGGACAAAAGACTTGACCACGCGGATGCCGCGGACATTTTCCTCGACGCCGTCGTTCATGGCGTCGTATTTCTTGAAAATGCGCACGAAGATGGGATGCGTCTTGATCGCAATTCCGAAGATGATGACCGCCAGAATGGGGATCATGATCAGGAAAATGAGGGACATCTTCGCGTTGATGGAAAATGCCATGACGACTGAGAAAATGATCATGAGCGGCGCCCTGAAGGCCGCGCGGATCAGCATGGCGTAGGCCGTCTGCACGTTGGTGACGTCAGTCGTCATACGCGTCACGAGCGACGCCGCCGAGAAGTGATCGATGTCCTGGAAAGAGAAGGTCTGCACCCGGTCGAAAATATCCTGTCTCAGGTTTTTCGCCAGCCCGGCAGAGCCTCTTGCAGACTCTCTGGCCGCACTCGCCCCGAAGAAGAGCGAAATAAAAGCGATCACAAGCAGAAGGATCCCGTATCTGAGCACATAGCTCATGGACCCTCCCATGTGATCAATCACCTTCGCCATGACGAGAGGAATGATCACCTCCATGATGACCTCCCCCGAGACAAGGACAGGCGACAGAATTGCCTCCTTCTTATACTCGCGGATACTCCCCGCGAGCGTCTTAATGATATGATTGTTCAAACTTTACCTCCTTTGAATCCACGGGGACGTAGCAGGTGGATTCACTTGTCTTCATCCTTCAGATTTTTATAGATAATCTTCAGCATGCGCTTGAGTTCACTGAGCTCCTCATCCGAGAGATGGGCTCTCAGCATTTTCTCCGTGTCTTTCCTATTCTGGATCGAAACGTCACGGAACTGGTCCGCCTTCTTTGTTGTCCCCACCAGGCGCCCGCGGCGGTCCTCCGGATTGACGCGTGTCTCAAGAAAGCCCTTTTTCTCCATGCGGGAAATGAGGCCTGCAACCGTCGGATGCGAGACCCGGAAGAATTTCTCAATCTCCTTCTGCGTCGTCTCACCGCCCCGCGAGTGAACGAACCACATGACCTGCATCTGGGCAAATGTCAGATCGTACGCTACCAGCTCCTTATCTGCCCGTTTCCTTATTTGCTCGTTGAGAATCTTGAGCAGATAACCGATATCATCATTTTGCTCATGCATTTCTTTCTCATGCATTTCACACATATCCGGCCCCCTTTCCTCCGCACAAAAATACGTAGCACGCTACAGACATTGGCTATTATAAACTCTTCAAATGAAAAGTCAATAGATTTTGCCATAGTTTTGTAGCGTGCTACGTATTTTCGTTACTGTTCACAGGCCATCCAGAAAACACCTCCTCCGCGGACATCCCCTATAGACACACTTTGGAAGTGCTTTCTGGACGGCATCCATTGGCTGAAGTGTGAACCGTAACACATATCTGGTGACAGGCATCATCTTTTTGTTGCAATAACAACATTTAATCCTTTGTTTTTCTGTTAGGATGAGTCTGAAGAGGAAGGGAGGATAAAGGATGCAGAAATATGAAAATGATGTCTTCTCTCTGGTCGATGAAAATGTCCCTGTCCCGGGCTGCACGATTTCGGGCGAGATTCTTCCGGGGATCACTTGTTTCTCTTTAGCGGAGGGGACAAGCATCAGCGCTGAGAGCTATCCTGTCTCGGTTGTCCAGTATGTGCTATCGGGAGAGACACTTCTGAAAGAGCATGACAAATCAAATGTCATCCCTGTACGCAGCGGAGAGACGATCATCAAAGAAGCAGGCAGAGATATCGGCATCAAAGCTGAGAAAGATACTGTTTATGTTGAAATTCCAATGAAAGGAGATTCAGGAACTATGAATGGATTAAATGCAGGAGAAGTTTTCAAGTTCACTGATCTTGTTCCTTATCAGGATGGCAAGATTATCAGCCGTAACGTGGTGGATGAGGAGAAGACAAAGCTTGCTCTCATGAGCTTTGATGCTGGTACCGGCCTTCAGGAGCACGCAGCACCGGGCGAGGCAATCATTTTCGCCCTGGACGGCGAGGGCATCATCGGCTACGAAGGTCAGGAGCACGTCATTCACGCCGGGGAGAATTTCCATTTTGCTAAGGGCGGTAAGCACTATGTGAAGGCAGAGGGACATTTTAAGATGGTGCTCCTGCTCGTCCTGGACTAAGGAGGCCTGAAGGATGAGCAGCATTTTCGTAAAGCGGATTTATGAGCAGCCGGAGGAGGCGGACGGATACCGGGTTCTGGTGGACCGCCTCTGGCCCCGCGGAATAAGCAAGGAAAAAGCATGCCTGGACTCCTGGTGCAAGGAGATCGCTCCCTCCGGGGAGCTCCGCAAGTGGTTCCACCACGAGCCGGACAGGTATGAGGAGTTCCGCATGCGCTATCTTCTTGAGCTTCAGGAGAATCCCACTGCCTCTTCTTTTAAGGAAATGATCGAGGAGAAGGCAGCGGATGGCCCGGTGACCCTGCTCTACTCCGCAAAGGATAGGAGCCGCAACAATGCGATCGTGCTTCGGGAGTGGCTGGACGGACGTATATGAGGCACGCCTGCCCTTTTGGGCTTTTATGTGCCTCATTTTCATGCAAGAAGCATAGAAAGAAAGTGGGGCATGCCCGCCTCATCTGGCAGACATGCCCCACAACAGGATCGGATGATCACTTGAGCTTCGCGAGCCCGGCCTGGATATCAGTCAGGTCCTGGATGACCTCGACGGCACCCAGGTACTTGCCCTCCTCGCTGCGGACCGCGAGGTAGAGGACGCGGACCGGACGGCCCTTGATTTTGACAAATCTCTCGAAGGAGTCCTTCTCGCCGCTCTTGAAATCAGCAAGCAGCTTCTTGACAACCGGGCGAATGAGGACCGGATGGCACTGGTAAGTCGACTGGCCGAGGGACGAGAGAGGTCTCGAGAAGACCTTGTCCGTGTTCTTGTAAAAGCGGTTGACCGGACCGTCGTCAATGAAAGTGATGTCGATCGGAAGAACCGTGAGGAGGCCCTTCAGCTGATCCATCGTCAGAGTCCCGGCTGGCGAGTGGATGGCATCCCCGTCGAAAATAAGAACACCCATCGAGGAAGTGTCACCCGCGTTCTGCTTGCGCCGGCGAAGATCCTCGCCGCGCTGCCATGTCGGAATCTTGTCAATAAAGGCAGGACCCATCTCAAACTCATCCCAGTAGATATTGAGCCATTCATCCTCATTGAAGAAGCGGAGAGAGACAGGAAGAAGGATATTCTCATCCTTGTAGATCATCTCCCGCATGCGCTTGATGACCGCCTTGATATCCTCACTGACAGCGTCGATGCCGCTCAGAGAAAGTTCACCTGCCAGGCGGGCGACGTCCCTCTTGATGTCGTCATCGACCGGCCACATCACTTCCGTCGGCCCCGTCACGCCATATCTCTCGAGGGCAGGCATGATGAGCTCCTCCTTCTTGCCGTAGAGAGTGCGGACATTTCTAAGCCGATTCAGATCCTGCTGCAGCTCCTCAACATGTCCCATGGTGAGCTCGCGGCTGATTTTGATGAGCAGCTGCTCGAGGGCGCTGTTCTCATAGACAAAATAGCGGACCGGATGACCTTCCTCAAAATCTTTGAGAGAGAACTTGGTGAGCCTTGTCTCCTCGGACATGGCCTCCGCCTCCGTTCTGCCGTGGAAAAGAGCCGAATGCAGGTCGCAGAGGCTCTTCATCTTCCTTGGATCCGCGCCGTCCTTGATGAGAGACTGCTCAGCCGCCATGATATCCGTTACAGAAACATTTTCAAACTCATTGGCAAAGTCTGCCCTCACATCCTCCAGCTTCTCTCCCTGATTCAACCTCTCAAGATAAACCTTAAGAGCATCCTCATTTTCATTCTTTGTCTTCATCGATTCCATCTTTTTTGCCTCCGTTTTCGATGATCCCAATATACCAGAAAAAGGCGGGAACTTACGTTGCATTTGCAACGAACGGATCGGTTCGTTGCTTCTACCTGTCCCAGGCAGTGAAAGGTGTCTGCTTACAGAACGGAGAAGTAGAGGATGCGGTAGACTTCAGCGTCCCACAGCCTGGCATTCGTGCAGTCGATGTCCTCGATGAGTTTTAAACGCCGCTCATCTTCGAAGTAGCAGCGATATTCGCTCGTCGGATAATAGAAGAAAATGTGCATGTCCCGGCCTGTGTCGCGCTTCGCCTCACAGATATTGAGGAGGACTTTCTGAAAGATGTCCGCGGAAAATGGATTGAAGAAGTAGAAGCTGTTTGCCTCCCGCGGGTCAAAGAGCTCAGCATTAGAATGAACGAACTGTATGTCAGCCTGACGTCCCTTCTTATGATAGCTGGTCAGATTTCGCTCGGCCTCGGCGATCCGCTTCATGCTGTAGTCAACGCCGATGACCCGGCAGCCGATCCTGTCGGCCAAATAGATGCCCACGCGCCCCCTGCCACAGCCAAAATCCACCAGGGTATCCTCTTTGTGAATAAGTCCGCTCTCTGCCAGCTTCCCGAGGACACTGTAGGGAGTCGGATCATAGCCATAGTCGTCCCCATTCATAAAAGAATAGTCACTCCCGCAGGTGCGGATCCCCAGCTTCCAGTCCCCCATATGTTCGTTCATACTTTCTTCCTCTCATCCTGCCATTTGTCTTTGATTTTCCCACAACCGGCGGCCTCCTGAACAGTTGTCAAATTTCACATATCAGGTGCTCTTGGTTCATTGTTACTGTTCACGGGTGGGTCACTTCGGCGCTTCGCACAAAGGCCTTTTTCCTTCACTTAGTAATTTTCGCCGCAAAAGCAGGCGGCGAAAATCGAATGTGCTCCG
>OMTP01000230.1 GCA_900313955.1 uncultured Lachnospiraceae bacterium
CTTCGCGGCCACCCCTCAAAGGTCCACTCCGGAAGTGCTTTTTCGAGGCAGCAACCGGCTGATGCGTGAACAGTAACCTTAGTATAGCACGTGTTTGACATTCTCAGTTGCCCTTTTCGGAAACTTTGCTATAATAAGGTATAATAACCGTAGTAGATGTTTGCAGAGGTCAGACACGTGAAACAGGAATATTCGATACAATTCTTTTCAAAATTCATCATCAGTGACGGGAAAACATCTCTCACGCAGGAGCAGATCCGCTCGGATATGCTGGTCAAACTGATCGCATACCTCGTCTTTCACAGTGGAAGAGCATGCACCATTCAGGAGCTCTCGGACGCGCTGTGGCCGGAGGACTCATCGACCAATCCGGCAGGAGCCCTGAAAAATCTGGCGTATCGCCTGAGAACCCTGCTCAAGAAAATATGGCCGGACACAGAGTTCGTCATCACGGGGAAAGGGTGCTATTCATGGAATCCGGATCTCATGGTGAACGTCGACGCCGCACAGATGGCGGCCGATTTAAAGCAGCTCAAGTCGGTCACAGAACCGGAGGAAAAAATCCGCATTTCCATGCATGCCTTTGAGCTCTACAAGGGCAAGCTGCTGTCCGATTACTCGAGCGAACACTGGATTATGCCAAGAACCGCTTACTATGAGAGCCAGTACCTGGAACTCGCCAAGAGTCTGGCGGAACTTCTGGAAGCTCAGGGAGAAGGGGGGCAGATGGAGCGCGTGTGCCTCCGCGCTCTTACCATCGAGCCCCTTGACGAGAAGCTGCACGAGCTGCTGATCCGCGCCCAGATGCTGGAGGGAAAGATCGATGATGCCGAACAGCACTATCACGCGACAGAAAAACTTCTCTACGACAGCCTGGGCGTCGGTCCCTCCGAGAGCATGCGCATGCTCCACACCGATCTCATGAAGCAGCACCACGAGCAGGAGCTGGACCTTGAGACCATCCAGAAAGAACTCAACGAGGCAGATGCCAGTTCGGGCGCATTTTTCTGCGAATACGGCGTCTACAAGAAGTTCTACGAACTTGAAGCCCGCAGAGCAGCCCGCATGGGAATGACCATTTACATCGGCCTTCTCACCATGGTGCCCATCAAGAAGGAGGAGAAAGATTCCGCCCCCTACCTCAAGACGCTGGAGGAGGCGATGGAGCAGATGAGAGAGGTCGTCCGGACATCTCTTCGATCCGGCGACGTCTTCACCCGCTACAGCGTCAACCAGTACCTGATTATGCTGCCGTCATGCCCCTATGAAAATGCGAAAATGGTCATGGAGCGCATTTTGAAGAACTTTGACAAGGTCAAGCGGCACGCCAAGGTCCGCCTTCAGTACAGCCTTAAGGAAATGGAATGGCACGACGCAAATCCGGGCAGCCCCGTCCTGACTTTCCGCCAGCCGACTTCCCTGCACCTGTGCGTCGATGCGGTCGACAGTGAGACGGGGGATTTCAGCGGAACGATCAGCGGCGTGGGACTTGCTGACAATTATACATTTCACAATGCCTCCGACTTCATGGTTGTCGTGGAGAAGACTCTCAATATCATCGGCAAGCCGCAGTCTTCCCGCATGACCAGGACGTTTGACGGAGGCAACAAGCCGCAGGTTCCCTATACGGTCAAGCCGCCGACAATGCGGTCAGGCGAGGAAATCGGGGAGATGCGCGGCAAACTGGCGACGTATGATATGGAATTCCGGACCAGATATTACAGTACCTGGCAGGGAGTCCTCTATGACGGAGAGGGGAAGAAGATCGGCCCCTTTGTGAGTGCGCTCGAACTTATAGGGATGATCTGCCACAAGTAAGTGTTGAAAGAGAGCGGGAAGAGAAGTTACAAGTCAGTTGTTTCATTCGGGAAGAGGTGTTTTGTATGGGAAAACCAGCTTCATTTATTATTGATGTAGAGGATAATCAGAATCATACCTGGCAGGGCAAGATTACCTGGGTTCAGGCGGGAAGGACAGTCCCCTTCCGCAGTGCTTTAGAACTCATGGATCTCATGGATTCGGTTGTGCAGGCAAACCCTGACGCCGATCAGGTCCTGAGCTCCGCTTCAGGCAGGGAAGTCTTCAAGAAGGAAGAGAGGGCTTAATCAAAAATGAAGATAATCGTAGCCGGAGACGGCAAGGTGGGATCCATGCTGACAAAGCAGCTGTCGGGAGAAGGCCATGATCTGACTCTCATCGACAATGATCCCGCCGCACTTGAGGCGACAATCGAACACTACGATGTGATGTCGATCGAGGGTAATTGTGCCTCCATGGAAGTTCTGAGGAATGCCGGTGTCGAGGACGCCGACCTTCTCATCACTGCGACCGGCGAGGACGAAGTGAATCTTCTGTGCTGTCTGACGGCCCACGGAATGAATCCGCGGCTTCACACGATCGCCAGAATACGCAAGCCGGAGTACTTTGAGACCATGTACAGCATGCGCAAGCAGTTCGCGCTCTCTCTTGTGGTTAATCCTGAGCGGCAGACTGCCAAGGAAATTGACCGCCTGCTTCGTTATCCCGGCTTCCTCAAGAGGGAAAAGTTTGCCAATGGCATGGTAGAGATCGTGGAGCTGCGTGTGAAAGAGGACTCGCCGATCTGCAACCAGCCCCTCTATCGGATGAATTCCATCATCCACTGTCAGGTTCTGGTCTGCTGCGTGGTGCGCGACGGCAAGTCTGTGACTCCGGCCGGAGATTTTGTTCTCCGCAAGGATGACAGAATCTATGTCACGGCTTCTGCAGTTAATCTGTCGCTCCTCCTCAAGAATCTCAATATTCCCACGCCTAAGATCAGGAATGTCACGATCTGCGGAGGGGGAAGAATCTGCGACTACCTGACGGACCTTCTCATCAGGGAGAAGATCAGCGTCAAGATCATAGAAAAGGATCGCGCAAGATGCGAAGAACTTGCCGAAGAACATCCCGAGGCCTGTGTTGTTCAGGGAGACATTTCCACGCAGGATGTGATGGAGCGGGAAGATGTGGTGGATTGTGACGCCCTGGTAGCCATGACCGGGATTGACGAACTCAATGTACTTCTGTCTATTTACGCCAATAGCTACCATGTTCCACAGGTCATCACCAAGCTGGGTCGGGCAGAAAATCTGTCCCTCATCAGTCAGCTGCCGGTCGGCAGCATTGTGAGTCCCAAGGAGCTGTGCACGAATACAATTACCCGCTATGTGCGCGCCATGAAGAATGGTATTGCCGTGGCATCTGCTGTGACGATTCATTCTATTGCAGAAGGGCAGGCGGAAGCGATTGAATTCATCGCTGATTCGACGACAGAAAACTGCGGCGTTCCGCTTAAGGACATCCATCTCAAGAAAAATGTGCTGATCGCCTCGATCACGCATGGCAGAACGATCATTATTCCCAATGGTGATTCCATCTATCAGGTCGGTGACCGTCTCGTGATTGTCACGGCCTCCGACAAGGTGCTGCAGCAGCTCAATGATATTTTTGAGGATTGACGATTCAGCAGCAACTGCCCTGAGGTTTCACTTTGATGAAAGGAATTCCTCTTTTTATGCAGCTATTCAGAGACGGGAAAGACGTGCTGTCCAAAGGCACTTTTTCCACGGATATCCCCGCGGGAACCCGCTCTGGATGTGCTTTGGGATAGCACGACGGCTGGCCCGTCCTGAATAGCTGCATTTATCTATTCATGCGAAAGGATTGTCGTAAGAGTTCATCATGAATTACAAGATGGTATTCAGAGTCCAGTCATGGATCTTCCTGATTGAATCTGTATTAATGGTTCCTCCGCTCCTCATTTCTCTTTTTACCCATGATGGTCCGGCTGTGCGTGGCTTTCTGGTCAGCATTTTCATGCTCCTTGTTGTCGGAGGGGTTCTGTGGTATGTTACCCGCAATGCGGACCGGCATTTTTACGCCCGCGAGGGTATGCTGGCGACGGGGCTTGCCTGGCTGGCTATGTCTCTCCTGGGTGGGATGCCCTTTTTTATCTCCGGCCGCATCCCCAATTTCATCGATGCTTTTTTTGAGATTGTCTCTGGATTCACGACGACCGGCGCCTCGATTCTCTCCGACGTGGAGGCACTCGGCAAGGGTCTTCTCTATTGGAGAAGCTTCAGCCACTGGGTCGGCGGCATGGGAATTCTGGTCTTCTTTCTGGCGATTGTCCCTGTGACCGGCAACAACAGCGGTTTCACCCTGCATATTTTAAGGGCAGAGAGCCCGGGCCCTGAGGTCAACAAGATGGTTCCCCGCATGAGAGACTCTGCCGGCATCCTCTATATGATCTACTGTGCCATGACAGCGCTCGAGATCATGTTTCTTCTCCTTGGCAAGATGCCGGTCTTCGACGCCTTCTGCATTGCCTACGGCACGGCTGGAACCGGAGGCTTCTCCGTGCTCAACACAGGCTGCGCGACGTACACGCCGTTTGCCCAGTGGGTGACGACCATCTTCATGCTTCTCTTCGGCGTCAATTTTGGTCTCTACTATCTGATGGCCGTGAAGAAGTTCAAACTGGCCTTCCGTGACGAGGAGCTGCACCTCTACTTTGGCATTGTTGTCGCAAGTACGGTTGTTATCTGCGTCAATCTTTTTGCCATGAGCCCGGCCGGAAGGACAGTCAGCGGTACTATCCGCGAGGCTGCATTTACCGTTGCGTCCATCATCACGACGACGGGATACAGTGTCTCGGATTTTGACCTCTGGCCTGCATGTTCCAAAACGATTCTGGTCTTCCTCATGTTTGCGGGGGCGAGCGCAGGATCGACGGGCGGTGGCATCAAGAATGTCCGTCTGCTTCTCCTGGTCAAATCCGCGCGCCGCAATGTCCATCAGATGTTTCATCCCAATGAGGTGAGGGTGATCCGCCTGAATGGATCCAAGGTGAGCGAGCAGACGGTCTCCAATGTCAATTCGTACCTGGCCTGCTATGTCCTCATCATCATTGTCTCGGTTCTGCTCATCTCCGCCGATCCTGTCAATTATGATTTTGAGACTAATTTTACGGCGGTCATGGCGACGTTTAACAACATCGGACCAGGTCTCGGCAAGGTTGGTCCGACCCAGAACTTTTCTGGCTACAACAACTTCTCAACTCTGATCCTGTCCTTCGACATGCTCCTGGGTCGTCTGGAGATCTTCCCGATCCTGGCTGTCCTGTCGCGGTCATCGTATCGCAAGTGATGTGAAATCCATCCTCCCTTCGTGGCAGGCATTTTGCCTCTGACTTTGTCGCAAGACACGCAGATGCTCGGTTTCGAGCTTATCTGCGTGTCTCTTTTTTCTTTTGGGAAATTTGCTGGCTTAGCCGGGACTTACCCCCATTTGAGCCAACATCCCCGAGATTTCACACGCAGAAAGCGCCTTGAGGAGAGATTTGCGCGTCGAATCGAGTTACTGTTCACGGGTGGGTCACTTCGGCGCTTCGCACAAAGGCCTTCTTCCTTCACTTAGTAATTTTCGCCGCAAAAGCAGG
>OMTP01000303.1 GCA_900313955.1 uncultured Lachnospiraceae bacterium
GTTACAGTTCACACGTCAGCCAGAAGAGCGATTGGAAAGCGCTTCCGGAGTGGACCTATAGGGGATGTCCACGGAGGAAGCGCTTTCCAGTCGCTCGATGCTGGATGACCCGTGAACTGTAACTGATTTACAGCAGGTATTTCGAGAAGGGGCCAAATTTGTTTTGACCCCTTCTTATAAATATGATAAGATAGTCAATGTGCATTGAGCCGGTATGGCGGAATGGCAGACGCAGCAGACTCAAAATCTGCCGGCCTCAAAACCGTGTGAGTTCGAGTCTCACTACCGGCACGAGAAGAAAAGGACGGAGGGCCTGGGGAGAGGGCTTTCCGTCTTTTTCACTTATGAGGAGGAAGAAGGAAAGTGGAAGATCCCTTTATGAAAGAAAAAGAGGAAGTTCTTAAAGCGGGACTGCGGCTGGTCGAGGATGGTCTCATCGCGAGAACATGGGGAAATATCAGTGCAAGAGCAAAAGAGGGAAAGTTTGTCATCACACCGAGCGGCCGCACCTATGACTCCCTTAAGCCGGAAGACATAGTGACTGTCAGAGCCGAGAACCTTTCCTACGAGGGGGTCATCAAGCCGTCGAGCGAAAAAGGCGTTCATGCAGCATCCTATCTCGAAAGAGAGGATGTGGGATTTGTCATTCACACCCACCAGAACTACGCTACAGCGCTCTCCACTTTGGGCAGAGATATCGATGTGACGTCGATCGACCCGGAGGCAGTTGCTGTGCTTGGCCCGACCGCGCCCTGCGCCGGCTACGGCATGAACGGAACAAAGACCCTCACGGGAAATGTGAGACGTGCGATCCACGACAATCCAAAGAGCACCTGCGTCCTCATGCGCAACCATGGCGTACTGTGTCTCGGCAAAAATATGGAAGATGCCTTCCATATCGCCCATGTGCTGGAAGATGTATCGGAAACATATTATCAGGAACTCACAGGAATGGAGCTCCCCGAGAAAACAGTAGAAAACTACGACCTCATGAGTTATGGGAGAGTCCTCGAGAGACCAAAGGAGAGACCGTGGAGGGCGGACAAAATCAACTGCATCATAGAGACTCGAGCCCCCTTTATTCTGGAGGCCAGCAGCTATGGAAAGCCTATGCCTGCCTATATCGATGACCTGGCCATGATCGGCGGCATTTCGATCCCTGTTCTGCCTGCTCATGCCAGCCATGAGGAGATCAGGAAGGCAATCAAAGGGACGACCGGGGCCGTCTTTCTAAGGGGAAAGGGGGCCGTCTCCATGGCGGCAAGCCGTGAGGACGCAGAAGCCATGGTCATGGTTCTCGACAAGTGCTGCCGGGTCTTTGTGCTTGCAAAGACAGGAAGCCATCCCCACGTCGTCTCGCTCTTTGCCAGAATCAAAGAACACAGCAATTATATCAACAGCTACTCAAAACTTGAGAGCGCGAACAGCCAATGAAGAAGATAAGCTGCGAAGAAGCACAGAAGTGGGTCATGCCTTTCATCGAGGATGAGCTGCCGGATGACGATGCGGCCGTCTTCCTTGACCACATCCGCCGCTGCCCGGACTGCTACGATGAACTCGAGACATACTTTATCGTCGACTACTCCCTGCACTTTCTGGACAATGACAATGATGCGTCTTACGATCTGAAGAGACTCCTCAGGGAGAGAATCAGGGCCAAGGAGAGGGAATTGAACCGCAGGAGAATTCTGAAGATTCTCTTTCCGGTTGCGACGATCTTTCTAATTGTCGTTGTCATGCTCGTTCTTATCTACGAAAATTATCCCGATCTGTTTGACCGGCTCCGAAATCTGTATCAGACCATAAAAGACGGCATAGGGGGCATAGTATGAGTGAAAAATTACTGCTGATTGACGGACACAGCCTGCTCTTTCGGGCATTTTACGGTATGCCGGGCAATATGACGGCGCCCGACGGGACACCGACGGGTGCTGTCTACGGCTTTCTCACCATTTTGCGGAAAGTTGTTGAGGACGAAAAGCCCCAGTATCTGGCTTGCGCCTTTGATCTGTCCGCACCGACATTCCGCCACAAGATGTATCCGGACTACAAGGGCACGCGAAAGGCTGCGCCCGAGGAATTTCATGTCCAAGTGCCCCTTGTCAAAAAAATTTTAAAAGACATGGGCATACCGGTCATCACCTGTGAGGGCTGGGAGGCCGATGACATCCTGGGCAGCCTGGCCCGTCAGGCCGAGGACAGGGACATGGACGCCGTCATTCTGTCGGGCGACCGCGACCTCCTGCAGCTGGCAAGCCCGAGGATCCTCATTGTTCTGCCCAAGGCCCACGCAGGCAAGACGACCTATGAGAGATACACGCCGGAAGCCGTCAAGGAGGCCTTTGGTGTGACGCCCCACGATTTCATCGAGCTCAAGGCTCTCATGGGCGACACATCGGACAATGTCCCGGGTCTGCCTGGCGTGGGTCCCAAGACCGCCCAGAAGATCATGGACACCTATGGCTCGATTGAAAATGCCCACGCCCACGTCGATGAGATGAAGCCCAAGAAGGCCATGGAAGCCATGCGCGACCACTACGACACGCTGCAGATGAGCCTTGACCTCGTGACGATCCGCACCAATGCCCCGGTCACCTTCGACATGACTTCCTTCCGCCTCGAGGACTTCCGCAATGAGGCCGTCCGCGCCGACTTCCGGGAGCTGGGTCTTAAGACTTTTCTGAAAGATTTTGAAAATGAAGCAGAGGTCCCGACTCCCAGGACGACCTGGTCCGTCATTCGTGACCTGGCGGATGCAGAGAAGCTCTTTGACGCCTATGGAAAATGCGGCATGATCGGACTCTCTTTCTGCGCGGCGAAGGATCGTCTGCTCGCTCTTGGCCTTACAGACGGGAAGGATATCTCTGTCTTCTTCGCCGGAGGCTTTCTGCCGGAGGACTACCTCACAGGGAAAATTCGTGCTCTTCTTGAAAAAGAGGGCAGAGTGGCCGTCATGGATGCCAAGGCCTGCGCAAAGATTTTTGAGCCGCGGAGTGTGGACCACCTCTTTGACTGTGTGGTTGCCTCCTATTTACTCGATCCCCTGAAGTCCGACTGGGATGCGGCCTCAAGCGCCATGGGCCACCTGAAGAAGACCATCCCGACCTGGACAGGTCTCTTCGGCAAAGAGGACCCGGCCAAGGCAATCGCGGACGGGAGCGGAGAGGAAAGGGCAGCTTCTGTTCTGGCGGGAGAAGCTTCCTCGGCGTGCGAACTCCTGCCTATCCTTAAGGATAAGCTCGATGAAGAAGGCATGCTGGATCTCTTTGCGACGGTCGAGATGCCCCTCACGGGAGTACTCGCCTCTATGGAAAAGATCGGTATGCTGTGCAGCCGCGATGAGATCAGGGCCTATGGGGATTCCCTCACGGAGGGCATTGACAAGCTGACCAAATCCATTTACGAGGCGGCGGGAGAAGAGTTTAACATCAATTCGCCCAAGCAGCTGGGAGTCATATTATTTGAGAAAATGGGCCTCCCGGTTTTCAAGAAGACCAAAACCGGTTATTCCACGGCGGCAGATGTCCTCGAGAAACTGGCCCCCGACTATCCGATTGTGAGAGACATTTTACAGTACAGGACCCT
This sequence comes from uncultured Lachnospiraceae bacterium, assembly GCA_900313955.1. GTDB lineage: Bacteria > Bacillota > Clostridia > Lachnospirales > Lachnospiraceae > Chordicoccus. Next base: position 3,586 of record OMTP01000303.1, read on the forward strand.
CTCTAAGCTCAAGTCCACCTACGCCGACGGCCTGCCCGCCTATATTGCAGAAGACGGCAGGATTCACACCATTTTCCACCAGACAGTGACGGCTACCGGAAGACTTTCGAGCTCGGATCCGAATCTCCAGAATATCCCCATGCGCGAGGAGCTGGGCAGAAGGATCCGCAAGTGCTTCTACCCGAAGGAGGGCTGTGTCTTCGTCGACGCCGACTACTCCCAGATTGAGCTCAGGATTCTGGCTCACATGTCCGGCGACCCCAAGCTCATCGAGGCCTACAAAGAGGAGAAGGATATCCACAGGACGACGGCCTCCCAGGTCTTCCACGTGCCCTTTGACCAGGTGACGGACCTTCAGAGGCGCAATGCCAAGGCCGTCAATTTCGGCATCGTCTACGGCATCAGCTCCTTCGGGCTCAGTCAGGGCCTGTCCATTTCCAGAAAGGAAGCCCAGGAGTATATCTCCCAGTATTTCAAGACCTACCCGGGCATCAAAGTTTTCCTCGACAGCCAGGTCGCATTTGCCAAAAAGAACGGCTATGCTGTGTCTATGTACGGCAGGAAGCGGCCGATTCCGGAGCTCAAAAATCAGAATTTCGCGACCCGGTCCTTCGGAGAGCGAGTCGCCATGAACAGCCCCATCCAGGGCTCGGCGGCTGACATCATGAAGATCGCCATGATCCGCGTCTTCAACCGTCTCAAAAAAGAGGGGCTGAAGAGCCGTCTCATCCTGCAGATTCACGATGAGCTCCTCATCGAGGCTCCTGTGGACGAGGCGGAGCACGTGCGTGATCTCCTCCGCGAGGAGATGGAGGGAGCAGCGGACCTCAGTGTGCCGCTCTCCGCCGACTGCCACATTGGTTCGGACTGGTATGAGGCCAAGTGAGATGTATACGATCGGGGCGACCGGCGGTATGGGAGCCGGTAAATCAGAGGTCCTCAATTATTTGAAGGAGAGCCGGGGAGCCGGCCTCCTCCCCCTCGACGATGTCACGCGGAAAATGACAGAACCCGGGGGCGTGGGCTTTTCCTTCTACGTCCATGAGTTCGGGAGGGGGATTCTTCTTACAAATGGAACCCTGGACAAGACGGCCATCGCCGCCCGTCTTTTCGAGGATCCTGCGGAAAAAGAGAAAATTGATGCTTTCTTCCGCCCTATGGTGCAAAAAGCAGTGAAGAAGGCACAAAATGCTTCGAAAAATGCCGGAAAGAAGCTTTTTGTGATCGAATCCGCCATTCTTCTGGAAGAACATTATGATGCATTCTGCGACGAACTATGGTATATTTATGCAGATGAAGCCACAAGAAGAGGGCGGCTCAAAGCGGCCCGGGGCTACAGCGACGAGCGCATCGACCGGACGTTTCAAAGACAGCTCCCGGATCGGGAGTTCCGCGCCAGATGTGATTTTGTGGTCGATAACAGCGGGAGCTTTGAGGCGACAAAGAGGGCGATCGATGTCCGCCTGGACGAAATTTTGGGAGAAGGAGTGAGCAGATCTTGAAGTTTTGCAGTATTGCTAGCGGAAGCAGCGGCAACTGTATCTTTGCCGGCAGTTCCCATACGTCCGTCCTTGTGGATGCGGGCATATCGGGAAAGAAAGTGGAGGCAGGGCTCAATGGCCTGGATATGACGACCAGGGATATGGACGCCATCCTGGTCACGCATGAGCACTCGGACCATATCAAGGGTCTGGGCGTATTGGCCCGCCGCTATGGTCTGCCCATCTACGCGACCCAGGGCACCATTGATGCCATGGAGAAGATGACGACTCTGGGAAAGATTCCGGAGGGACTCTGTCATCCGATCAGGGCCGGGGAGGATTTCAGAATCGGGGATCTCACCGTCAAACCCTTTTCGATCTCTCACGACGCCGCCGACCCTGTCGGCTACCGCATCGAGCACGAGGGACACAAGGCCGCGATCGCGACGGACATGGGCTGTTACGATGATGCTATCATCCGGATGCTTTCGGGGCTGGATGTTCTTTTGCTCGAGTCCAACCACGACGTCCACATGCTGGAGGCGGGCCCCTATCCCTACTACCTGAAGAGGAGAATTCTCTCGGATCACGGCCACCTGTCGAATGACGCGGCCGGGGATCTTCTGGGCAAGATCCTCCACGACAATATCCGTCACATCTTTCTGGGCCACCTGAGCCAGCAGAACAACTACGAAGCTCTTGCTTATGAAACTGTCTGCAGCGAAGTCACTATGGGGGACAACCCCTATTCCTCCAAGGATTTCCAGATTTCGATTGCCCACCGCGACCGCGTCAGCGAACCGGTAGTATTTTAGTATATTTTTTAGATGAAGGAGAAGAAAATGCAGAAGACCATTATCACAGTTGTCGGCAAGGATGCTGTCGGCATTATCGCCAAAGTTTGTACATACCTCTCAGAAAATGACATCAATATTCTGGACATCGCCCAGACCATCACAGGCGGCTATTTCAATATGATGATGGTTGTCGATATGACCTCCGCCAGGAAGGCATTTTCCGAGGTGCAGAAGGATCTCGATGAGATCGGCCATGGGATCGGGGTTTCTATCCACGCTCAGCACGAAGACATTTTCAATATGATGCACAGGGTCTGAAGGGGGAGCACATGATCAACATTTCCGAAGTTATCGAGACAAACCGCATGATTGAGAAGGAGAACTTTGATGTCCGCACCATCACGATGGGCATCAGTCTCCTCGACTGTATCGATGCGGATGTGGATACGACATGTGAGAAGATTCACGCAAAGATTACAGCAAAGGCTAAGGATCTGGTCAAAACCGGAGAGGACATCTCCGCCGAGTACGGCATTCCTATTGTCAATAAGAGAATTTCCGTGACGCCGATCGCTCTTGTCGGCGGGGCTTCCTGCAAGTCCCCTGAGGACTTTGTCAAGATCGCAAGGACGCTCGATCAGTGCGCCCGTGAGGTCGGCGTCAATTTCATCGGCGGCTACAGTGCCCTTGTCTCCAAGGGTATGACCCAGGCGGATGAGTACCTGATCCGGTCCATCCCGGAGGCGCTCGCGACGACCGAGCTCGTCTGCAGCTCCATCAATCTCGGATCCACCAAGCAGGGCATCAACATGGATGCTGTCCGCCTCATGGGCGACATTGTCCGCCAGACAGCGGAGAGAACGGGGGACAGGGACGGACTCGGCTGCGCCAAGCTCGTTGTCTTCTGCAATGCGCCGGACGACAACCCCTTCATGGCGGGCGCTTTCCACGGCGTGACAGAACCCGACTGCATCATCAATGTCGGCGTCTCCGGCCCGGGCGTCGTGAAAGCTGCTCTCGAGGAGTGCCGCGACTCTGATTTCGAGGTTCTCTGCGAGACCATCAAGAAGACGGCATTCAAGATCACCCGCGTCGGCCAGCTGGTCGCCCAGGAGGCTTCCCACCGCCTCGGCGTTCCCTTTGGCATCATCGACCTGTCCCTAGCCCCGACGCCGGCCATCGGTGACTCTGTTGCGGACATCCTTGAGGAGATTGGCGTCGAGAAGGCAGGTGCTCCGGGAACAACGGCGGCGCTGGCTCTCCTCAACGATCAGGTCAAAAAGGGCGGCGTCATGGCTTCGTCCTATGTCGGCGGCCTCTCAGGCGCTTTCATTCCGGTCAGCGAGGATGCGGGCATGATCGACGCTGCCCAGTGCGGTGCCCTGACCCTTGAGAAACTTGAGGCCATGACCTGCGTCTGCTCGGTCGGTCTCGATATGATCGCCGTTCCGGGAGACACATCGGCAGAGACCATTTCCGGCATCATCGCCGATGAGATGGCCCTCGGCATGGTCAACCAGAAGACGACAGCGGTCCGACTCATTCCTGCCATCGGCAAGAAGGTGGGGGACATGATCGAGCTCGGCGGCCTTCTGGGGCGCGCACCGGTCATGCCTGTCAATCAGTTCAAGTGCGGCCGCTTCGTCAACCGCGGCGGCAGGATTCCGGCCCCGGTTCACAGCTTCAAGAATTAATGAAAAGGAACTGTTCAGGAGGGCGCTTTTGCTTCGAGAAAAACATTCTACACTCCGTTTCGGTCGGCTGCGCGGCCGCTTCGTCAACCGCGGCGGCAGGATTCCGGCCCCGGTTCACAGCTTCAAGAATTAATGAAAAGGAACTGTTCAGGAGGGCGCTTTTGCTTCGAGAAAAACATTCTACACTCCGTTTCGGTCGGCTGC
>OMTP01000268.1 GCA_900313955.1 uncultured Lachnospiraceae bacterium
GGGGACAAAAGTTTTTTCAAAAACTTGTTGACAGGCGAACAGGAAGCAAGTATAATATTCACTGTTGACGCGAGAGACAAGCTTTCAAAGAGGCCGAATATCTCTTACGCCAAGTTGCGGAAATGTCGGAATTGGCAGACGAGCAAGACTAAGGATCTTGTGCCAGCAATGGCGTGTGGGTTCAAGTCCCACTTTCCGCACGCGGAAATGTCGGAATTGGCAGACGAGCAAGACTAAGGATCTTGTGCTAGCAATAGCGTGTGGGTTCAAGTCCCACTTTCCGCAGACCAAAACCGTCTGATTTCATCAGGCGGTTTTTTCATGCCCTGAAATGCCCGAAAAGCCGCGAAAATACGGGCTTTTCATAACCCTCACTTGTTTCATTGTATGGCGTCTGATTCTATACAAGACGGTGCAAAGATTTCTGCTTTGCGGTGGTATGTGTGGTGGTGGGTGTGGTGGTAAAATGACCGGCACAATCACCCCCAAAAATAACCCGTCCCACAATGGGGACGGGTTCGGCATGTGTGAATCGGTGATTTATGAAGTCTTGATTTTAATATCGTTCATCGCCGCAACTTTTTTGTCTGTCATTACATGGGTATAAAGGTTCAGGGTGATGCTGATGTCCTTGTGTCCAAGGATTTCAGAAAGAATTTTATAATCGCCTGGACGCTGTTCAATGAATCGCGTTGCAAATGAATTTCTGAATGCGTGACAGGTGAACGGATCAATCCCGGCGGCCTTGCATATCCGCCCGATTTCACGGTTCACGCTGTATTCCCGGAGAATTTCGCCTTCCGTGGATCGAAACAGCCTGTCAATCTTCAATCCGAATATTGAACGGTTTAGTTGTTCCTGTTCCCGGAACAGTCTTGTTAATTCTGGTGTCAACGGAATATCACGGGAACCGCTTTCGGTCTTGGTATCATCGCCGACCATGTACGCGCCGGTTTCATCCCGCTGAATGGTTCGGCGGACGTGGATAAAACCGCTCTTGCTGTCTATGTCCGTGGGATAAAGCGCGCCCAATTCACCAACACGAAGGCCGGTTTTAATCATCACCTTGAAGTCATTCAGGTAATATGAATTCCGTTCCGTGGCGGCTTTGAAAAACTTCTCTGTTTCTTCTTCCGTCAATGCCCGGTGTTTGTTCTCGCCAATAGGCGGATCAATACGGCGTAATGGCTTCAGTGCCTTGCACGGGTTCCGCTGAATGGTTTCGTCAATGGTGGCACTGTTGAACACATGGTTTACATGTGCCATACAGTTATTGATGTATTGCGGCGTTTCGCCTTTCTTCAGAAGCAGCTCCCGGACAGTTTCGATATCGCGCCGGGTGACCTCATTGATTTTCATATCGCCGAAATTCATACCGGTGGCCATCTCCACGGATGCAACATTGTTGAACTGAATGCGCTGTGATCGGATCGTGCTTTCCTTGATTTCGCGGCGGCGTATTTCTGTGAAATGCTCATAATAGCCGTTCAATGTCGGGTGCTTGATTTCTTCAATACCTTCTTCAAGCTGTCTTTTCTTTGCCGCCCGCTTTTCAATGGCTTCATCTTCAGTAGAAGCGTACACATAATACCGCTTTCCGTTGAAGGTGAAGGTCTTGACAAACATTCCGTCTTTCCGATTGGTTTTCTTTTTACGTGGCATTATACATTCCTCTTTTCATTTCGCGCCGGGGAAAGTATAATTCATAGTGAATATACTTGAATTATGGATTCCCCGTTGTGGTGATGTGGTTCTGTGTTCAGGTTATTCATCCTTTCGGCCTTGGCCTACTGCAATAGGTCAAGGCTTTATGAAAAAATTATTCATCCTTTATGCAAGTGTAAAGAAAAGCGGCTGAATTTCTTCATCCCGTAAATGAAGAAGGGAAGCAGCTTTTTTTATTTCCGGTTGTGTCCAGTCTTCCACACCCTGAAGCATTGCAAACAGGTGCTCTGTACTGGTTCCCATGCAACGAGCGAAAAACTCAAAACAGATATAATCCTTGCAGATACGCTTCTTTAATGCCTTCTGGTTATACTTCATTTGTTTTCCCCTTTCTTTTTCAAATAATAGTGACAAATCAATTCAATGCATTCTTCAATATCTGGAATCACTGTTTTACATCCATCTTCTTCCGCTATGATTGGTGTCGTATCATAACCATGAAGATCAATGTATTGAATGAGCAGATCACGCTTTTTACATTCGGCGTATATTTCCGGGTGCTTTTCCCAAAACTCATTTTCTTGTAACATAAGTGATTCAATGGCAACATTTACATCTGTCTGATTCAGCAGATATAGGCTGTTCGATTGAAGGAATTTTGCGATTCTTTCAATCATGTTTGCCCGTGGTTCCAGCTTGTCCGCACACCAACGGTTGACTGTTTGCGGCGTAACACCGCAATAGTCGGCAAGTTCTATTTGCGTCTTCCCCCTTTCTTTCAATAGCTTCTTTATGCGCGTTCCGGTTGTTTCATCATGCAAAAATATCATCCCCTTTCGCTTAAAAATTAACGTTTGCAAAAATATAAACGACAATTGTAATGGTAGATTACGTTAATTATAATAGCAGTAGTAGCAAACAAATGCAAGTACATGTTTGAAGAAAGGTGCTAAAAATGGACAAGAAAAATATTGAGCTTCGGCAAACAATGAAGGAGTTTGGACTTACTTATTGGCAGTTGGCGGACATTCTGGAAGTGTCAGAAAGCACAATATACAGGTGGTTTCGGCATGAGTTGCCAGAAGATAAAAAGGTTGAAATTCTCGAAAAAATCAGAAGGGAGAAATAATAATGAACAAGGTTAAGAAGTTCGCAGGGGTTGATATTACACAGAAGGTTGCGGTTGATACCAATGAATTACGGGGATTGCTTTCTTGCGGAAGGGCAACAGCGGTGAAGATCGGAACGGAAGCAGGCGCAAGAATCCAGTTCGGACACCGGGTGTTATGGAACACTGAAAAAATCCGTGCTTACCTGAATTCAATCAGCGAGTAAACAGAGAGGGAATAGAGGTGAACGCAAAATGCAATGTAAGACAGAAAGCCCCGTTAAAAATGTCTGGACGGGGAATGGCAAAATATTCAGGGCATATTTTCACGGTTCTGAACAGGATGAGGGGAAAAAACCGGCGGAACGGGTAAAAAATCAAATTGGGCATGAATGGAAGACAGTCGAACATGATTCATGTTTCGGTGCTGTTCTGAATCCCGGTTTTATAGATATAAGTTTTGATTCAAAAGAAATGTTCAACGCTGTGTTGAACATGGCTGAACAAAACGGATGGAAGTGTTTAGCCCTTCCGTCTACACACGGCGGGCATACTTACTGGAAAAAACCGAAGGGTTTCGGAAAAGATGGAAAGGATATTGCCCTTGTGGTCGGATTTAAGGCAGATATTCACAGCGGATCAACCTATATTCCGTTGTGTGTCCATGGAGAAAAGCGGTTCCCACCAGAATATGACATTCTGGACGGTGAAGATTATCAAGAAGTCCCTGAAGAATTATGGCCTGTTGTTACTAGAGATGGTAATAGAGCGAACTATAAAACAGGGCTGTGGGGACTGAAGTCAGGTGATGGGCGGAATTCTGCACTTTCAGCGGCTGTGATTAAAATGGTGCATGATTCTAAATTCACTTCGGAACAGATAAAGCGGATCGTAACGAATACAAATGAATTTGTGTTCAAAGAACCATTGAGCAATGATGAAATGAATACCATTCTTCGTGATGAAACATTCCGAGACATTCAGGAAACGGAATTCAGACCAATAGAAGGAATGAGCGCTGCCGAACTGATGAACACGGATATTAAGCCGGTCGAATTTATCGTGAACGGTTTGTTACCCGTTGGACTGAATATATTGGCAAGTCCGCCAAAATATGGAAAATCTTTCATGTGCATGGATTTAGCGCTATCTGTGGCGTCCGGGCGTGATTTTTTAGGGTACACAACCAATAAAAACCCGGTTCTATATCTTGCCCTTGAAGATCGCTATGACCGCCTGAAGGAAAGAATTGAAAAGCTATTAGACAATGAACCGGCACCAGAAAACATGATACTTTCCACGGACAGCGCGACACTTGACACGGGTTTCATTGAACAGCTTGAAGAATGCATAAACCGCCAAAACATCAAACTGATTATCGTTGATACCTTCATCAAGGTTCGGGGTGTTGCAAAACGAAATGAATCCGCTTATACGGTTGATTCCCGTGAAGCTGGCACAATTAAAAAATTTGCAGATCAACACGGCGTTTCGATTCTTCTGGTTACTCATACCAGAAAGGGAATCGACATGAATGACCCGTTTTCAAATATCACCGGTACATATGGTATAGCTGGTGCGGCAGACGACATGATTGTTCTGACCAAAGACAAGCGTTCTGACAATCTCACGAAAATGTCAGTGACCGGGCGTGATGTTCAGTATGAAGAAATTCCTATTGTCTTTGATAAAGATCATGGCAAATGGAACAGACAAGCTGATTCATATGATGCTGTGGCCGCTGACGTTGAACGCGCGGCAGCATTTGCGAAATTTGAAACCGGCAATCTGAAAAAAACAATCATGCGTCTACTGGAAGACAACGGCGGAATCTGGAAAGGGTCATGCTCATCAATGATAAATGCAAGTAAAAAATATGGATCGTTGATAGAAGTGTCAAGCCGAACCCTTACAAAGGAACTTCGTCTTATCAACGATATATTGTATTCCATCAACGTTATTCATACCGAAATCAAGAACGGGACAGGTGGCGTTATACATCAATTTGAACTTAGGAAGCGCACAGAAGATAAAAGCGTTGAACAAACCTGATAAAACCTGAAAACGCGAAATACTGTTATACCACTCTTATTTATCGTTGATATCGTTGATATGTGTGATTTTTGAGTGGGTTAGATACATCAATCAACGATATCAACGGTATCACGATTATTTTCAATAACCTATACAGCCAAGGAACAAGGGGAATAGATTGTTGATAAATGTTCACGTTGAACGAGAGTAGAGAAATTTGGGTTAGTTACGCGCACACATAAATGACAAAGTTCAGTTAGTTACGCGCACACATAAGAAAGGGGAAAACCAAAATGAACATGTATGATGAATTAATGATTAAAGGATTGAACAAAATTAAATCTCTGAACAGGATTAAATCAATTGCACTTAAAACACACACGAAAGACTTTTCTGACTGGTTCGGAGATGATCGGTATTATTTACGCGCGGAAGACATTGACGGCAAAGTTGTTGAAATCGGGTTCTCTTCTCTGGATGGAATGGATAGCCACATTTACAAGGGGCTGAATGATTCCGATAAATACCACCTTGAAAACGCATATAAGTGTGAACAGGTGTCTGTTGTTCTGGCTGTTATTTTACTGTCAAGGGCGTGTGCAGAACGTGGCCTGAATCTGGACATTGAAGAGAACGCCGCTGACTTCCATGATTTGGTATCAATCGCGGCATTGGGGCGCAAGATCGCGCCTTATGATGGAGAACACGTCATTGAAAGTAGCAAGGCAGAACGCATTTTGCAGATGGAAACATATTGGAGAGATACCATTATATGAAAGAGCTGAACAGGAATGAAAAACTATTGAATGATTTGCGCGCCGCCCTTGATCCTGAATCATGGGAAGCGGTCGTTGAAATATGCGGCGGCGAAACAATATATATTCCGCTTACCGGGTGTGATCCAGTAAAGAAAGACCGGAACAATGAAATCTGTGCGGCATACTTCAGCGGCGTATCTGTGGAAGAACTGTCAGAACGATATCAATTATCGAATTCACAGGTGCGGCGGATCATCAACGGGAACTGAGAGCGCGCATATCTACTACAGAAAACTACAGGTGCGCGGCACATCTTCTTTTCTTCTCAAACTGAGAGCGCGCGTACAAATTACTAGAGAAAAGTAGAGATAAAACCTGAAAAAACCTGAAAAAACTTGTAAAAACTTGTGTTCATAATGCGGAATCTATTGATTTTTCCAACAATGCAGATAGAATAAGGGCTTACGGCGGTGAACCCAACAGTTACCACCACACCGACACGGTTGTTAATAAATGTTAGTGCTTAATTGTCAGATATCAAATAAAATTAACAGACACAATCGCACGGATCGGCTTCATACCAGCTGTAATTATCTGAAAACAATAACAATATCTTGGAAGTACAAGAGCGTAGCCGGCGGCGGACAACATCCGCGCCGGCTTTATTATGCCGCCTGATCTCATAAGACGGCCATACAGCGGATTTTGCACCCTTCCTGATTATTCTATCGTTGGCAAGGCGCAAGCCTTCTACGGGGCTAATATCGCGGTTGTATGGGGCTGAAAATGCGCATGTTCTTAGAAAGTGAAAGTTGAGCGCAATGCCTTAAACGGATACAATATATAGTGTAATAAATTACTATATACACCATATATAGTATTGAATCTTAACTTTTAAGAAAGGAAAACAGAGAAATGAAGTACACAGAACTGATGAAATTCATCACTACCACGAAAACGGCAATCAATGAAACATATACCAAAATTGAAGCCGCACTCAATAATGAGACAGAGAAAAAGGAACAGTTAAAACAGATGTTTGATGCTGACGCAAAAAACATTCTGCCGAAGTATTCCAGAGAGTATGTTAGGCAGGCATATGCAGATGTGTTCCAGGCTTATGAAGAAGAAACCGCTGCCGCTGTAGATGCTTGCCGGGAAACAATCAAGGCGCAGAAAGCGGCCTTCATGGACAAGGTGAATGCCTTTTATCGCCCAGACGGGAAAAAGATTGATGCTGATTGCGTCACGCTTCTGAATTCTGGTATCAAGCTTAGTAACACAGAGATATTTGATATGGTTATGAAATACAGCGACAACGTGACTATGCTGAGAATCATTGAAAAGTATGTTGTAGATACGAAAATCGATATTCCGCAGGAAGTGCGCAATATCCTTTGGCGGGTTTCCAGTAATGGTTCCAAAGAAGAGAGAGCGTTTGATCACTTTGTGAATCTTGCGAGCGGCGGATTTAATCACCCGGATAGATATTTTTATCTGTATCAGGGAAGACTTGATGTGTATGAAGATGAAGCGCGTCTTGAACTGATGAAGGCGGAGATTGTCAGAGATGAAGAACTTCTGACGAAAATCAGAGAGACAGAACAGGAATTACACAAACTTAATATTTAAGAGAGGTGAACAAAATGAGCGATTTAAAATATTATCCGGAAGAGGCGGCGCAGATCGCCAAATATGGCACGGTGTCAGATGCGGAATATAACAAGATTCTATGTGGTATCTGGAAGAAATGCGATGCCACGCAGAAGGGACTTTTTGCAAAGCTGGACACCGCAATTCATGGTTCCGGGGAAGGCATATTTCCCGTCTTGGATGAACTTAAAGCGGAGCGCCTTGAAGAACTCGCGCTTGAAAATGAATTGAACGCGGTTTCGTATGATGAGACTGCAAGGCGCGGAATGATGTTTCCGACAGAAACCGGAAACGGGGTTCGGCACCTTCCACATACGGAAGAAACGGCAACAGAGAGGTATTTAGAAAAACTGAGATAATAGAACAGGCGCGCGGCAATTATCCCCTGAATTCATGAAATGAGGTATTGCAAAATTGGAAAAGGAACAACCAACGAATGAAGAAATAGTTGAAAAAATCCAACAGGGGGAAGACGTCACCGATAACATGGAAAAGCTTTTTACGAACAATGAGCCGCTTATTCATATGATCGTGTCTGAAGTGCCGCATGAACAACAGGACGATGAAGACTGTATGCAAGTTGCTTATCTTGGATTACATCGGGCGGCGCAGAGTTTTGATTGTTCAAAGGGCTTCCGGTTTATGTCATACGCTGGAAGAGTTATAAAAACGGAATTGGTCAAATATCTGTATGGGAAAAGTAACGGCGAATTATCGCCACATTTCATACTGGTTGCACACAAAATTGAAAAATTCCGTAATGACTTCAGAAATCAGTATGGAATAGAACCGCAAAAATACACTATTTTACACGCACTTGGGATATCTGAGCAGACTTACAAAGCGTGTATGAAGGCGGCGCATGATACAACAGTGGTGTCAATGAATGCCGTTATCTCTGAATCAGATCGAGACAGCGCGACAATTGGCGATATAGTAGCGGATCAAACGAATTATATTGATGACCTATTAGAGAATGAAGCGCACAAAGAAGCGGCTAAGACAATATGGAAGTGCGTTGATGAATTACCAGACAATGAATCACAGGTGATAAAAGCACATTACCGGGATGGGTTAAGCTTCCGTGAAATTGAAATGAATTCCGGTATGAATTATTCATCTGTCGCTAGATGTCATAAGAACGCAACCAGAGAATTGAAGAAACGTCCAGAGGTTAGAAGTGCTGCTGAAATCCTTGATATCATTGATTCTGCTTATCGTGGATCCGTGAGCACGTTCAACAGAACATGGACAAGTAGCACGGAATATGCGGCTATTGAATTGGCTGAACCGGGAGCATTTACAAAACATTGAGGTGAATTAAACTTTGAAATAAGGTGATTTGAATTATGGAACTATTTAAGATTTTCGGAACGCTTGCATTAAATGGCGTTGATAACGTCAACAGACAACTGGATGACGTAAGCGGCAAGGCAAGCGGTACACAGAGTAAATTTACATCAGCATGTAAGAAGATCGGAACCGTTGCCGCTGATGTGTTTCATGGGGTCTTCCAATGAAGAACTGATTCAGGTGATTGAAGATTGCTTGCGGCGCGGTCTGGACGTGGAACAGGTCGGTTACATTGAACCGGATACGCTGTATTGACGCTGTGAGTGGCTTTATCACGTAGGACAGTAAAATATATGCTTACGCATTTGAAATGCATTATGGGGCGTTCTGGACGGCCTGAAGGGGACGTGTTTTGTGGGATGGTATAAGAACAATCCTGATGACAAAATATGGTGGTTGAACAATCCTGAAGTAAAAGGTGAATGGGTGTTTTCTTTTGATAAGAAAACGAAATTCAATATGTTCAGAGATTACCCACATGCATTGACATCAGAACAAAAGAAAATCTTTGATGAAGAAAATCCATATTGGGCTGAATTCTTCAAGGATAGAACACAGAACGCAATATGTTGACTAATATACATTGAACAGTACAATATATTGTTGTATAATAAAGAAGTTACAATAAACTATTTGTAAATGAATTCAAGTTTCTTCCGAACAATGACACAACCACCCTTTGAAAGTTAATTTTCAATGTGTGCCTGTTCAAAAGAATGCCGCGCCGGTGAAACGATATATCCGGAGCGGTATTTTTTAACTATAAGTGTTAATATAACCACAATATATTGACATAAATATCAAACGTGATACAATTTATAGTGCTGTTAGTGTGCCTTGCTGTTCGCGTTCTATTCCCCTATTGATATGTGCGGTAGCTGTTCCCCGGTGTAAGGCTTGTTCTTCGCCGGGGAACAGTATTTTTTATGTGGTGGCTGTTGTGGTGGTAATTCATAGAAACAGCGTATAATGGGCATTGTTGGAATAAGTCCCACTTTCCGCAGCTTGTGAATGTGGTTGGTCGCTGACAGTCGTCAGCGGCTTTTTCTTTTTCTCGAGATCCTTTGTTTATACGGGATTCTTCCCCTCTTTCGATCTGTTGACGGCCTCTAGAGGCTGTGAAATGTTGCTCTTTCATACTACAAAATGTTAGGCAAAATGATATGCAAAGCGTTAGGCAAAACTTTTGTTCGCTCACTTTTGGCTCCCCGCGTGGGAGCTTTTTTCTTGTGAATTTGCTTTTAATATTCTGAAAATACGCTTGTGATTGTCTCAAGTTATGAGTGGTGTTAGGCAGGTGTTAGGCATGAGTTAGGCAAAAGATAGGCGGGAACTATACACATGAAGTGTCATAAAATCCTTTATCTAAGCAGATTTGAGGACACGTGGACTTTTGTAAAATTTCTAGAGTATATTATTTGCTTTAAGTATTAGAAAATTGTGTGTCAATTAAGAATATCTGACAGGACGGATCTCCTGAGGCACGGGCTTGGAGGATTCTCCCGAGGATCTCCAAGACGGTAGCACGTGGCTCGAGATCCCACCTGCAGGTAGAACATGGAGGAGGACGGCGGGAGCTGCTCCTCGATCTGAGAGGCAGGTCCTCGGGCCCGATCTGACGGGAAGGGTCTCCCGAGGCAAGGCCTCAGGTCTTGAGGCATGGTCCGAGGATCTCCAAGACGGCAGCATGCGGCTCGAGATCCCACCTGCAGGTAGAGAACATGGAGGAGGACGGCGGGAGCTGCTCCCGATCCGAGCGGCAGGTCCTCGGGCCCGATCTGACGGGAAGGGTCTCCCGAGGCAAGGCCTCAGG
>OMTP01000228.1 GCA_900313955.1 uncultured Lachnospiraceae bacterium
GAAGGAAGAAGGCCTTTGTGCGAAGCGCCGAAGTGACCCACCCGTGAACAGTAACCAAAAAATAGCCTGAGACGCCAAACCGGGAGGGTAGCCCCTCCCGGAAAGTCTGTTTTCCTAAAACTATGGTAACTGTTCAGGACGGGCTCTTTGCGGAGAGAAAAACATGTCCTCAGCGGCGAATTGTCCTTGCGAGCGAACCTTCGTCATCGATCAGGCCTTCTTTTGAGCCGAGGAGGACATGTTTTTCTCGAAGCAAAAGTGCCCTCCTGAACAGTTACAAACTATGTGGTATCAGTTGAGCGCGGTATAGAATTCGTCAACCAGGTTCGCCCTGAGTTCATAGCCAAAGTGCTCAAAAGCGTGCTGAAGCGCGACAAAGGCGGCTACAACCTTCTGCGGGCGGGCATTCTCGCCCATGTGGCCGATGCGGATGAGACGGTCGGTGTACTCAGCGAGCGAGCCGGAGAGCATGACACCCTCCTGTTCCTTCATATAAGAGAGGATGGCGGGGCTGCTCAGGCTGGCCGGCACATCGATGGCCGTCACCGTCGTGGCGAAGCCGTCCTCGAGAAAGAGCGGGATGCCGGCAGCGGTGAGCGCCATGCGCGTGGCAACGGCTATTCTTGCGTGCCGCTCGTAGATGCCCGGATCCGCCCTGACATTGTCGAGAGCGACCCTGAGACCATTGATGTCGGAAATCGGCATTGTATAGGGGAACCACTTGTTCTCGTAATACGTGCGGAAGGTCTCGAGATTGCAGTAAAATGAAGCCACCGGCGTCCTGCGGCGGTCCATTTTCTCCCACGCGCGCGGGGAAATGGTCACCATGGTGAGTCCGGGAGGCGCGGACAGGGCCTTCTGCGATCCGCCGCACACGACGTCGAGGTGTCCTCTAGAAATGTCGAGTGGCTCGCCAAACATGCTCGCGACCGCGTCGCACATGACAAGAATTCCGTACTCATTTAACAGATTACTGATGGAAATGACATCGTTGACGACGCCCGTCGGTGTGTCGACATGAACCAGAGTCGCATAGGCGAAGTCGTGGTCATTTTCAAGAAAATGTCTTAATGCCTCGAGGTCGATCGGCCGCCTGTAGTCGACCGAGTAGAGCACGGGCTTACCGCCGTAGATCTTCACGAAGTCGGCATTTCCCTTGCCGAAAATGCCATTGTCAATGACGAGTACCCGATCTCCGGGCTCCGTCAGAGTCGCGATCGCGGCCTCAAGGCCCAGAATGCCCTCGCCGCCCAGGATGAGTGACTCATTGTCCGTGTGCAGAAGCTCCGAGAGCTCCTTACAGGTTTCATGATAAAATTCACAGAAATCCGGGTCAATGTCCGGATTCGTGCATGCGCGCGCCCGCGCCAGACGGACATTCTCCGCCACCTGCGTCGGGCCGGGAGTTAAAATTTCCATGTTCTTACCTCTTTTTTCTATGATTGTAACTATTCAGGAGAGCATCCTTGTTTCGAGATAACTATTCTACACTCCGTTTTGGTCGGCTGCTCGCCGAACGTCCACTGGACGTTCGACGCCCTCTTCAGCTCAAAAAGAAGGCCAAAGGAGCGATAAGGTCTGCTCGGGGCGGGGTGAGTTGTATAACTTGCGATGGATCACTCATGGGCGAAGACGGCGCGAACCGGAGTGCGGCGCAGGATCGGGCGCAGGATCGGATAGGCGATGGCTGTCACAACCATGGCGGTGCCGACCTGGACGCAGTTGCCCGGAATGGAGCCGAAGGGGGCGACCCAGTTGCCGGTCAGGATGACTTCGGCAAAATAGTAGCCGACAATCTTGATGCCGAGGGCACAGAACATGGCGACCAGGCTGTTGGCGAAGTCATTTTTGATCGGATGCTTCTCGGCAAATGTTCCGACGACGTAGCCCATGGCTCCGCAGATGACGAAGGTGAAAGGAGACCATGCGGCCCAGCCGCTCGTCAGATCGAAGAGTCCCATGCCGATGGCGCCGGCGAAGAAGCCGGCCGTACGGCCAAAGAGCAGAGCACCGATGAAGAGGGGAACATTTCCCAGATGAATGAGGCCGCCGGTTCCTGCAAAAGGCAGGCGGACATTGATGAGCCAGGTGAAGACGTAAGTCAGGGCAACCAGCATGGCGTCGATTGTCAGCTTCTGAGCCGACACATGCGTGAATGAATTTGATTTCTTTTCCGTTTGTTTTTCCATAATGATGTATTCCTCCTCTCGCAGACCGTTTTTGAGTTTTATTAACTAAAACTTCCCACACCGAAATGGTGCGGAAACCCTTGAAAACTCAATAAAACTGGCAAGAAAAAAGGCATAGATGCCTTATCCTTGGTATAATTGAATTGTCCAAAAACAATAAACCAAAAGGAGTACATCTATGTCTAATTCAATTTTACCACAGGACACCGAAGGACAGGAACTTTTTAATTCGATTACAGCATTTTTTTCTCTGTTCGGCATCGGCAAGATCCTCACTAAATGTAATGCAAGGAAGGAAAAGGGAGTCCCTGTTCTTAAGATATTCATGTATAAACTTTGCAATGTATTCGCCGATCGGAGTATGTATATGCA
>OMTP01000227.1 GCA_900313955.1 uncultured Lachnospiraceae bacterium
CGCCGCTGAGGACATGTTTTTCTCTCCGCAAAGAGCCCGTCCTGAACAGTTACACTTTCATTTGCAAGTGACAGGATGAGGGGTGATTCCGTTGGAGAACGAAGATATTGTAGATCCAATCATGAAATACGGAAAGGATGTCATCAACTCTGACATTTTTCGGAGTGGATTCCATCAGAGACATCACATGAAGATGACTGTGGCCGACCATTCCATGGATGTGACCATCACCGCCTTAAAGATCAGCCATGCGCTGAATCGCCTTCACATCCACACCGATGAAAAGACCATCGTCGAAGGGGCTCTCTGTCACGACCTGGGGATCCTGGGAAGAGACGAGAAGTTCCACAGCAACCACGAGATGTCCGTCATGCATCCGATCCTTTCCGTAGATGAGACAAAGAAGCTGATCCCGGATATGGATGAGAAACTTGAGGGCGTTGTCCGCAGGCACATGTGGCCGGCGTCGGACATCACCATGCCTCCCAATTCAAAAGAGGGTCTCATCGTCATGCTGGCTGACAAGTACAGCGCGACCTGCGAGTTCATGGCCATTGCGGTCGGCAGGCGCTTCAAGGCGAAAGCCCGCGAGGAGCTCTGCGACATCTGTATAGAGCCGACATCCGCCGCAGCTGCTCAGCCCGCCTGAATTTGTTTTCCGGTAAAAAAGAAGAGCTGCTTCATCCTTCGATGGATGAGGCAGCTTTTTTTGGATGAGGACAGGAAAAGATCCAATTCAGTTATTCAGATTAAAGTTGATCTGCGTTGTCCCCTCTTGGTCGTCCACCATGGTCCTGTTGAAGATCAGCAGGTTCTCCGGCTCCCCGATGTAGTCCTTCTCCCAGCACTCGTAGGTGGAGTTCTGCGTCCGGATCAGGTAGACATCCCCGTCGTAAGCGGCCGCAAGGACACGGGAAGTGCGAATGCCTGTCCCGTCCGGGTACTTGCGGCTTCCGCTCACAAGACCCGTGATCGTCTCGGCTCCCAGATCAACATTCCATTTTTTAAGTCTCATATCCCCTTCAACCCCTTTACAAAAGCAAATTCATTTCCCTTCTACATGAACGGATGCATTATACAAGATAAATGTGACGAAACTTTGAAGTTCCATTTTCCTTTTCTTTATGATTCCATCTCTGAACTGTATTCGAAAAATGTTAGAATTTTTAGCAATTTAGTGAATCTTTATCAAAATATGGGAAAACCCCATTTTTTGAGGTATAATAAAATGGAATAGGAAAACTGTATAATGACGTATGCTTGGAGGGGCCTGGTTTCATGGATGAATTAGATCTGGATGCTATTGATTTAAAGAAAGTCACGAAGACAAAACGTCAGGAATGCGAGGATCTCATCGCTGAGATTAAGAAAATGAGAGCTGAGCGCGACGCGAAGAAGGAGGAGATGGCCGGGCGGGAGATGGACGCTGCGGTGGCTCCCCTCGGGGATACGGAAGTGAAAAATGCCCGCTACGGCACGGGCTGTGTCGTCTCCTGCGACGAGCACTATGTGACAGTCAGGTTCGGCGAGGTGGAGAAGAAGTTTCAGTTTCCCAATGCTTTTCTTCAGGGATTCCTCACGGTCAGCGACGATTCTCTTGAGGGACAGTTCAAAAAGATCCGCGAAGAAGAGGATGCGAAGCACACCATGAAGCAGGCTCTTGACGAGATCAACCGTGAGATTCTGCGCAGCGAGATGAAGCTGAACAGCTATCTCAAGTAACTTCATTGCAGGCAAAGAAAAAAGAGATCCGCGGAGGATCTCTTTTTTCTTGTCTTAATTAATGAGGGGGGAGATAGTTATGATTTCTTCATCGCTATCTGTCCTATATACTACTTGAAAATTGTGACGCAGCTGTGACAAATCGCGAAAAGAAAACTTAAAAATCTAAAGAAAACATAAACTTGAGGTAAAGTTACAGTTCACGGGGCAGCCAGGGAACCCTTCGGAAAGCATTTCCTTCGCGGCCACCCCTCAAAGGTCCACTCCGGAAATGCTTTCCAAAGGGCTCCCATTGGCTGACGAGTGAACAGTAACGAGGCAAAAGAATAAAAAGAGACCTGCGTCTTGAAAAATGCGGGAGGCGTTGCTATGATGTAGGTTCAGCAGGAAATAGGAGATGGAAATAGAATGAAGAAAGCTGTGAAAATCTTACTTGCCGTTGGCATCCCGGCCGCTGCGCTGGCAGTGGCGTGGGGAGCTGGATATAGCCGCTATGAGAACACATTTATGCCCCGGACTTTCATCAACAAGATGAATGTCTCCGGTATGACGGCGGACGAGGTCAAGGAGAAGCTTGATGAGGAAGCTGCGAAATATACACTCACGGTGAAGGAGCGGGAGAACAAGACGGAGACCATTTCCGCCAATGCCCTGGGCATCGCCTACAAGGACACGGGTGACGTCGACAAGGCTCTCGCCGATCAGAACCGCGCGCTCTGGTTCTACGAATCCGGCCAGTCAAAGAGCATAACCGTCGCGGACGATTATACATTTTCCGAGAAAATGACCCGCCAGGCGGCGCAGAACCTTGCGGCCATGGACCCGGCCAACATGACAGATCCTGAAAATGCCTCGATCGTCAAAGGCGAGGACTCATTTTCCATCAAGGAAGCGACATCCGGCACCAGGCTGGATCCACAGAAGACGGAAAATGCCATTGTCGACGCGGTTGCCAGCCGCCAGGATACCATTGATCTCGATGAAAATGGCCTCTATGTGGAGCCGGATGTAACGGCGGACGACGGGGATCTTAAGGCCAGAGTGGACGCGCTCAACAAGATGCTGACTGTCCAGGTGAAATATGACATGGGTGACAACCGCATCTACCAGCCGACGGCGGCGGAGATCATGTCCTGGCTGGTCGAGGGAGAAGATGGAACGTATTCTCTTGATACAGCGGCAGTCGGGAAATGGGTCGATAAGATGGCCTATGACACGGACACCTTCGGCCTCAGGCGCCAGTTTACGACGCACACGGGCCAGGTCATTGAGCTTGCGGGCGGCGGCGACTACGGCTGGGCCATGAACAAGGACAAGACGACGGCGGACCTCATCGACCGCATCACAAACGGGACGAGCGGCGACGCGACGCCCATCTATCTCTACTCGGCCAACTCGCGCGCCAAAAATGACATCGGCGGCACCTACGCTGAGGTTTCCATCGGCGAGCAGATGATGTATGTCTACAAGGACGGCCAGCTGGCCGTTGAGACGCCGGTCGTCACGGGCAATGAGGCCAAAGGTACGCCGACGCCGTCCGGCAGCTGCTGGGCCATCGACGCCAAGAAGCCCAATGCCCAGTTCAGCCAGAATCCGGTCAAAGTGGCCTGCTGGCTCCCCTTCAACGGGGGCTGTGGCCTTCACGACGCCAGTTGGAGAAGTTCTTTCGGCGGCGACATCTACAAGACAAACGGCTCTCACGGCTGCGTCAACACGCCGCCCGACGCCATGAACCAGGTCTTCTCCATCCTGGAGATCGGCGACCCGGTCATCGTCTACTATACACCTGACCAGCCCGTCGGCCCCCAGCCGACAGGGACCGTCACAGCGGGATAAAGAAAGGAGCTTCCTTATGGCAGTGAAAGAAATACGATTGAGATCAGAGCTTTTCAGCTTTATGGATGTGGAGAATCCGGAGGAGGAGATCGAGCAGCATCTGACGATTGGCTCCGACGGATCCGTGGAATTTACGGCTCTTCAGTATGTCGACCGCGTCGCCAACGTGATCCCGGTCCGCACCTTAAAGACAAAACTCAGCCCCGAGGATACAGAGGGCATCTTCAGCCTTGTGGAGGAGCTTCCCGATGGTCAGACCCACGAAAAATCCGAGTGCGGCAGCTGGGACGTCCAGCTCTTCGATGAGAATGGCACCCGCCGCACGAGGAAGGGCCTCATGATGGACGACGAGCTCAACCGCAGGGTATCCGAGTCCATGCGCCTTCTCATCCCCATCGATCACCTCTTCCTCATCGACGCAAGATTCGACGTCCCTGACGGCGACGTCGTCGCCTGCGATTGAGAGGCAATAAAAAAGGGGCTGTCGCACTAAACAGTGCGACAGCCCCTTTTTGTTTGAATTATTTAACTTGTTCAAAATAATCAAGTCAAGAGCATCGTGACGCCGCCCTTGACAG